>DASUSH010000015.1:0-8545 GCA_036375215.1 Solirubrobacterales bacterium | reverse complement strand
CGGGAAGTCGTACTCGTTGAGCAGGTCCTTGACCTCCTCCTCGACGAGCTCCAGGATCTCCTCGTCGTCGACCATGTCGACCTTGTTCAGGTAGACGACGACGTACGGCACGTTCACCTGCCGCGCGAGCAGGATGTGCTCACGGGTCTGCGGCATCGGGCCGTCGTTGGCGGAGACGACGAGGATCGCCCCGTCCATCTGCGCCGCCCCGGTGATCATGTTCTTCACGTAGTCGGCGTGCCCGGGGCAGTCGACGTGGGCGTAGTGGCGGTTGTCGGTCGAGTACTCGACGTGGGAGGTCGCGATGGTGATCCCGCGCTCCTTCTCCTCGGGAGCGTTGTCGATCTCCTCGAACGACTTCTCCTCGGCCCCGCCCTTCTCGCCGAGGACCTTGGTGATCGCCGCGGTCAGGGTCGTCTTGCCGTGGTCGATGTGACCGATCGTGCCGACGTTGACATGCGGCTTGTCGCGCTCGAACTTCTCCTTCGACATCTCGCTCCTCTAACTCCTTCGAATTTCGTCTGACTCGTTTTCTAAGTTCTGCCTGGGTGCTGCGCCCCAGGGTGCCTCATGGGCAACCCTGGAAAAGTACAAGACGTATGCCTATGAGGCGGCTCCGACCGGCTCACCGGCGCGGTGCTCGACGATCTCCTCGGCGATGTTCGCCGGGACCTCCTCGTAGCGCTCGAACTGCATCGTGTAGGTCGCGCGCCCCTGGGTCGAGGACCGCAGGTCCGTCGCGTACCCGAACATCTCGCCGAGCGGGACCGTGGCCTGGACCGACAGCGCGTTGCCGCGCTGATCCTGACCGGACACCTTGCCGCGGCGGCGGGAGAGGTCGCCGATGACGTCGCCTAGGAAGTCCTCGGGCGTGACGACCTCGACGGACATGACCGGCTCGAGCAGCACCGGCTTCGCACGCCGAGCGGCCTCCTGGAAGGCCATCGACCCGGCGATCTTGAACGCCATCTCCGACGAGTCGACGTCGTGGTAGGAGCCGTCGTTCAGGGTGACGCGAACGTCGACCATCGGGTAGCCGGCCTTGACGCCGGTAGCGAGCGCCTCCTCGATCCCCTGCTCGACGGAGGGGATGAACTCGGTCGGGATCCGGCCGCCCTTGATCTTGTTGACGAAGTCGAAGCCCTCGCCCGGCGCTGGCTCGAGGTCGATGACGACGTGGCCGAACTGGCCGCGGCCGCCGGTCTGGCGGACGAAGCGGCCCTCGACCTTCTTGGCCTCGTCGCGGATCGTCTCGCGGTAGGCGACCTGGGGCCGGCCCACGTTCGCGTCCACCTTGAACTCGCGCAGCATGCGGTCGACGATCACCTCGAGGTGGAGCTCGCCCATCCCGTGGATCAGCGTCTGCCCGGTCTCGTGGTCGGTCTCGACCTGGAAGGTGGGGTCCTCCTCGGCGAGGCGGCCGAGCGCGGTCGCGAGCTTCTCCTGGTCGGCCTTCGTCTTCGGCTCGATCGCGACCGCGATCACCGGCGCCGGGAACTCGATCTGCTCGAGCACGATCGGGGCGTCGGGAGCGGCGAGCGTGTCGCCCGTGGCGGTCTGCTTGAGGCCGACGCCGGCCACGATGTCGCCGGCGTAGACCTCCTCGACCTCCTCGCGGTGGTTCGCGTGCATCATCAGCAGGCGGCCGATCCGCTCGGTGCGCCCGGTCGAGACGTTCAGGACCCGGCCGCCGGCCGAGAGCTTGCCCGAGTAGACGCGGAAGTAGGTCAGCTTGCCGACGTAGGGGTCGGCCATCACCTTGAAGGCGAGCGCGGCGAAGGGGGCGCTGTCGTCGGCGGGCCGGGTTGCCTCGGTGCCGGCGCCGTTCTCGCCGGAGGCGCCCTTGGCCGGGGGCTCGATCCCGGTCACGGGCGGCACCTCGAGCGGCGAGGGCAGGAGCTCGACGATCTCGTCGAGGAGCGGCTGGATGCCCTTGTTCTTGAAGGCGGATCCGAGCAGGACCGGGGTCACCTTCAGGTCCAGGGTCGCGCGGTGCAGCGACTTCGCGATCCGCTCGTGGGGGATCTCCTGCTCGTCGAGGTAGGCCTCCATGAGCTCGTCGTCGTAGTCGGCGCAGGCCTCGATCAGGTGGGTCCGGTACTCGTGGGCCTGCTCCTTGAGGTCCTCGGGGACCTCCTCGTAGACGAACTCGGTGCCGAGCTCGTCGTTCCAGACGAGGGCCTTGTCCTCGATCAGGTCGACGACGCCCTTGAAGTCTCCCTCCGCCCCGATCGGGATCTGGATCGGAAGCGGGTTGGCGCCGAGGCGGTCCTTCATCGTCTCGACGGCGTTGAAGAAGTCGGCGCCGGTGCGGTCCATCTTGTTGATGAAGGCGATCCGCGGCACCTTGTACTTGTCGGCCTGCCGCCAGACCGTCTCGGACTGGGGCTCGACGCCGGCGACGGAGTCGAAGACGGCGATCGCGCCGTCGAGGACGCGCAGCGAGCGCTCGACCTCGACGGTGAAGTCGACGTGGCCGGGCGTGTCGATGATGTTGATGCGGTGGTCCTTCCACTCGCACGCCGTGGCAGCGGAGGTGATCGTGATCCCCCGCTCCTGCTCCTGCTCCATCCAGTCCATGACGGCGGCGCCCTCGTGGACCTCACCCATCTTGTGCGTGCGGCCGGTGTAGTAGAGAATGCGCTCCGTCGTCGTCGTCTTACCGGCGTCGATGTGCGCCATGATTCCGATGTTGCGAGTTTTCTCTAGGGGAAACGAGCGTGGCATGTCAGTACCTATGGTTCGCGCGAGCGGTTTCGGGGCAAGGAGAGGAGGCGACCGTCACAAAGTGGTATCGGGGCACAAAAAAGGCCCTGACGGGCCCGGAGCGCAAGTGCGTTTTCGGCCCGGCGAAACCTCTATGTGACGGGGCGGCTCTCCATGGAATGGATTCCAATACTCATGCCCTCAAGCTTTCAGGCGTGAGCGACGAATGAGTCTAGCAGCTAGATGACCACCTCCAGAGACCCTGAAAAGCGCTCCTCAGGCGCGAAATCGAGCGCTGGAAAGGCCTCCAAGGCCCCCCTCTCCAGGCGTCTCCGCCACCTCGTCCAGGACACCGGCTACGCGGTCCGGAAAGCCGGGCGGAGGGTCACCGACCCGATCCGCGACACCCGTCCGAAGCGGCCGCGCCCGGCCCGTCCCGGGAAGCCGGCGAGCGACGAGCCCGCCGGGGCCCCCCGCCCGGCCGGCCGGCGCGCCGGGGCGCGCGGGCTCGAGCGCCCCCGCGAGGCGGGCCCGGCGAAGCCGGCTGAGCCGCGAGCTGAGCCCAAGCGCCGCGAGCGGCCGCCTGCGAAGCCCAGGCCCGCCGCGCGGCGCTCGAAGCGCGAGCGCGCCGTTAAGCCGCGCCGTGAGCGCCGGCGGCGCCTGCGGGCGCGCGGCGAGCGGCGCCGGAAGGGGGCGCGGCCGGCGAGCCGGCGGCGGGCGCGCGCCGCAGGGCGGGTCCGCAAGCCCAGCGCCGCGGGCGTCGCCACGGCGATCACCGGCTTCGGCGAGCGCTGCTCGAAGGTGATCCGCGGGGCGGTCGCGCCCCTCCTGCCCCCGCTCCTCGGGCTCGTGGCGCTCGGGCGCCGCGGGCTCGCCTGGCTGGCGCGCGCGCTCACGCCGCTGCGCGCCGCCCTGATCGTGACCGCGCTCGCCGCCGTCCTGCTCGGGGTCTCGCAGTTCGTCGACTACCGCGGCGTGGCGGTGGGCGTGCCCGACTACGCCGCCTACTCCGACGCCGACCTCGTCGCCCCGGCCCCGCAGGTCGACCGCGAGCCCGCCGGCTCGGCGCACGCATATCTGCTCGTCCCGGTCGCCGTGATCGCGATCGCCCTGCTCTTCGCGGCCGCGCGCGGGCGCTGGCAGCTGGGCCGCGTGGTCTCGCTCCTCGGCGTGCTCGCCGTGGCGGTCGCGCTGATCGTCGACGTCCCGGCCGGCCTCGACGAGAGCGCCCAGGCGGTCGCCTATTCCGGCGTGGAGGCCCAGCTCGTCGAGGGCTTCTGGGTGCAGCTCTTCGCCGGCGTCGTGCTCGTCTTCGGCGGCCTTCTCGTCTCCCGCTACTCGCGCAGGTCCAAGCGGACGGCCTCGCGGCGCAGCCGGCGCGCGGCCGGCGTCGGCCCGGCGCGAGCGAGGGCGGCATGAGCCCCGAGGCGAAAAAGCCGGCGCCCAAGCGCGGGCGCGCGCCGAAGCGCGAGCCCCGCGAGCGCCCGCGGCCGCGGGCGCTGCGCATCCCCGCGGTCGAGATCCTGCTCCCACTCGCGTGCCTGGCGTCGGCGCTCGTGCTCGGGTTCTCCGAGCTCTTGACCACGTTCGAGCTGACCCCGCCGGGCGGCGAGCCGCTGCAGGTGATCGAGGCGAGCGACCGCCACTCCTACGCGCTCCTCGTCCTCGCCCTGTTCGCGATCTTCGCCCTGGCGGTGGCCGCGATGAGCGGCTCGAAGGCCGCCGCCTTCGCGGTCGCGGCCACCGGCGCCGTCGCGCTCCTCATCTTCCTGCTCGGCGACCTGCCGCGAGCCGGGCAGATCGGCACCCTCGACGACCCCCGCCAGTCGTTCATCGACGCCGAGGCGGTCCCCCAGGCGGGGTTCTGGCTCGAGCTGCTCGGCGCCCTGGGGCTCGCGGTCAGCGGCGCCGCGCTCGCCACGCTCACGCCGGAGCAGCTCTCCCTCGGCGAGCGCTGGGCCGCGCGCCGGCGCGGGCGCAGGCCGACGGGCGCCGCGGAGCCCGAGCCCGACGCGCAGGCGGACGAGGCGTCGAAGGACGCCAAGGAGCCGAAGTCCTCGCCGAAGCGCCGGCGCCGCGCGACCGGCGAGGAGTCTCGCGAGCGGGTGAAGGACCGGGTCGAGCGGGTCCGCCGCGCGGCCTCGAGGCGGCGCGGCGCGGACTAAGCGGGCAGGTCAACGACCCAACGCACGCCGCGCACACGCCGCCGCGCAGCTTCGCCACATCCCGCGCGCCACGGGCGCGACTCGCGTCCCACCATCGGCCCAGGCGCGACGTTGGCCGCAAAGCGATGCTGACGGCAACGCAACTCGGCCAACGTCCGAGAGCGCCGGCCGGGCCTCGCAAGGACCCAGGCGCGGGGAGCGCGCTCCGAAACGTGCGTGACCAGGCCGACCGAGGACACCGGCAGGCGCCGCTTTGCAGGCCCGAGCCGGGTCTTACCGGTCCGAGCCGGGTCTTACCAGCGGTAGTGCGCGAAGGCCTTGTTGGCCTGCGCCATGCGGTAGATGTCGTCCTTGCGCTTCCAGGCGCCGCCCTGCTGGGAGATCGAGTCCGAGATCTCGTTGGCGAGGCGCTCGGACATCGACTTCTCGCGGCGGTTGCGGGCGAACTCGACGAGCCAGCGCACGGCGAGCGTGCGGGCGCGGCGCGCCGGGACCTCGACCGGGACCTGGTAGGTCGCGCCGCCGACGCGGCGGGAGCGGACCTCGAGCACCGGGGTGAGCTCCTTGATCGACTCGTCGAGCACCTCGACCGGGGGCCGGCCGGTGCGCTCGCCGACGATCGCGAGGGCGTCGTAGACGATCTGCTCGGCGCGCGACTTCTTGCCGGCGACCATGACCTTGTTGATCACCTGCTGCACGAGGCGGCTGCGGAACTGGGAATCCTGCTCCGTCGGGCGGATCTGAGCGCGAGCGCGGCGGGGCATCGTTACTTCTTGACGCCGTACATCGAGCGCGACTGCTTGCGATCCGAGACGCCCGAGGCGTCGAGGGTCCCGCGGATCACCTTGTAGCGCACGCCCGGAAGGTCCTTGACGCGGCCGCCGCGAACGAGCACGACGGAGTGCTCCTGGAGGTTGTGCCCCTCGCCCGGGATGTAGCTGGTGACCTCCATCCCGTTGGTGAGGCGCACGCGGGCGACCTTGCGCAGCGCCGAGTTCGGCTTCTTCGGGGTCGCGGTGTAGACGCGGGTGCACACGCCGCGCCGCTGCGGGGCGGCGATCCGGCGCTTGCGGCCCTGCCCGGACTTGAGGCCCGGGGTCGCGACCTTCTTCTTCGGCCGCGTACGGCCCTTCCTGATCAGCTGATTGGTGCTCGGCACGGCGGCGAATAGTAGCGTCAGCGCCGTGGCCGGCTCGCGACCGATCCTCGCCGTCGACGTCGACGGCGTGATCAGCATCTTCGGGTTCGACGAGGGGCTCGAGAGCTTGCGGGGCGAGATGAGGCTGATCGACGGAATGCTCCATTGCATCTCGCTGCCCGCGGGCGACCGGCTGCGACGGCTCTCCGGCCACTACGACCTGGTCTGGGCGACGGGCTGGGAGGACCGCGCCAACGACCACCTGCCATCGATGCTCGGCCTGCCCCCGGACCTGCCGGTCCTCCGCTTCGGCGGGCGGGCGGTGTTCGGCACCGCCCACTGGAAGGTCGACGCGATCGACGAGTACGCCGGCGACCGCCCGCTCGCCTGGATCGACGACAACATCGACGAGACCTGCACGGAGTGGGCGGCCGCGCGCGCGGCGCCGACCCTGCTGGTCCCGACGGAGTCCCACCTCGGGCTCGAGGAGGGCCACGTCGACGCCCTCCTCGCCTGGGTCGAGAGCGGGTTCGAACCGCGCTAGGGCCCACACCGCCTCGCGGGTACACTGCGACCCGGGATGGAGGGCTTCTGGCCGATCTTCTATCTGATGGTGATCCTGAAGATCCCGGTCGCCTGCCTGCTCTACCTCGTCTACTGGGCGGTCAAGCAGAGCGACGAGCCCGCCGAGGCTCCGGAGCCGGGCGAGGACCACGGCTTCCGCCGCTGGCGGCCTGAGCCGAAGCGCCCGCGCGGGCCTCGCCGCGGCCCCCACGCGCCCGACGCCCGCCCGCTCCCCGACTGCCCGCCCGGCGGCCGCACCCGCGTGATCCGGCGCCCGGCGCCGGCGCTGACCGGCCGGCGCCGCGAGCGTGAACCCACCTCTGCCTGAGATCTAGCCGCTGGTCGCGAGCGGCGCGGCCATCCGAGGCACGACCGCGACCGGCTCGTCGCGGATCCGCCGCCAGGTCACGCGGACGAGCCGGTAATCCGCGCGCGACGAGATCGGCGGCGCGTGCGGGCGCCCTCTCCCTACGGGCGCCTCTCGGTGCGGGCGGAGCTAGTCCTTCTTCTCGGCGTCGCCGCCGGTGCCCGCTTCGACTTCCTTCGAGAGCTCCTCGAGCTCCTCGGCGAAGGAGGGGCCGAAGCCCTCGAGCTCGGCGTCCTCGCCGTTGCCGGAGAGGCCGAGCTCGGCGGCGAGCTCCTCCTCGTCGAGGAGCTCCTCCTCGGGGCGCTGGGCCGGCTCGACCGGCTCGATCTCGAGCAGCCGGTAGTGCTTCAGGCCGGTCGCCGCCGGGATCAGCTTGCCGATGATCACGTTCTCCTTCAGGCCGACGAGCTTGTCGCGCTTGCCCTCGAGGGCGGCGTCGGTGAGCACCTTGGTCGTCTCCTGGAAGGAGGCGGCCGAGAGGAACGACTCCGTCGCCAGCGAGGCCTTGGTGATCCCGAGGATCACCTCCTCGCCCTTGGCCGGGGTGCCGCCGTCGTCCTTCACGGACTTGTTCAGCCGCTTGAGCTTGTGGCGGTCCTCGAGCTGGCCGGGCAGCAGGGTCGTCGAGCCCTTCGAGTCGACGCGCACCCGCTTCATCATCTGGCGCACGATGACCTCGATGTGCTTGTCGTTGATGTCGACGCCCTGGGCCTTGTAGACCTTCTGGACCTCGGCGACGAGGTAGACCTCGGTGTCCGTCCGGCCGCGGATCTCGAGCAGCTCGGCCGGGTACAGCGAACCCTCGTTCAGCTGCGTGCCGACGTCGACGCGGTCGCCGTCGCCGACGAGCATGGGGGTCCGGGCCGGGAACGAGTACTTGTGCTCCTCGCCCTTCGAGTCGGTGAGGATCGCGGTCGTGCCCTTGTCGCCGGTGTCGAGCGCGATCTTGCCCTCGGCCTCGGCCATCCGGGCGAGGCCCTTCGGCTTGCGAGCCTCGAACAGCTCGACGACGCGCGGGAGGCCCTGGGTGATGTCGAGCCCCGCGATGCCTCCGGTGTGGAACGTCCGCATCGTGAGCTGCGTGCCCGGCTCGCCGATCGACTGGGCGGCGATGATGCCGACGGCGTCGCCGATCTCGACCATCGAGCCGGTCGCCATCGCCTCGCCGTAGCAGGAGCGGCAGAGGCCGGACTCGGCCTCGCACTTGAGCACCGAGCGCACCGGGACCGAGACCTCCTCGTCCCCGAACGCCTCGGCGATCTCCTCGAGCTCCGGAACGTCGATGTGCTGGTTGCGGCGCAGCAGCTCACGGCTCCGCTTGGTCGTGAACTTCTTGCCGGCGAGGCGGCCGATCAGGTTCGTGTTGAGCGAACCGTCGTCGGCGCGCAGCGGCATCTCGATGAAGTCCTTCGTCTTGCAGTCCTCCATCCGGATGATCACGTCCTGGGCGACGTCGACGAGGCGGCGGGTCAGGTAGCCGGAGTCGGCGGTCCTGAGCGCCGTGTCGGCGAGGCCCTTGCGGGCGCCGTGCGTGGAGATGAAGTACTCGAGCACCGACAGGCCCTCCATGAAGTTGGCCTTGATCGGGCGCTCGATGATCTCGCC
>DASUSH010000014.1:0-26190 GCA_036375215.1 Solirubrobacterales bacterium | reverse complement strand
AATGCCCGCTCCACCCTTGTCATCCCGTCTCCATCCTGGTCGCCTTCGAAGGCCCCTTCCATCGACCGACGCGGCCGGCGGGGGCCGCGCCCCGCTGATCCGCATGGAGTGCGCGGAGGGGGAGGTCTCCGTCGCCACGTGGAGACACCGAACACTTTCCTCACAGGCGCGATAATCGGTTCGTGCCTACCCGCGCGCTCACACCCACCTTGATCGAGCGGGACGACGAGCTGAGGGCGGTCGAGGCGGTTCTCGACTCCGCCGTCGAGGGCGAGGGCCGTGCCCTGATCGTCCGAGGGGATGCGGGAATCGGCAAGACGGCGTTGCTGGCCGCGGCCGCGCAATCGGCCCGGGGCCGCGGATGCCAGGTGCTCGAGGCGCGCGCCGACGCGCTCGAGTCCGAGCTCTCGTTCGGGGTTTGCATGCAGCTCTTCGAGCCGCTGCACCGGGTGACGAACGGCGACGAGGACGGCGGCCTGTTCAGCGGCGCAGCGGCCCTCGCCCGCCCGGTACTGGGCCAGGGCGTCGTGGTGATCGGGGCCCCGGGCGAGGATCGCACGTTGCCCCTGATGAACGGCCTGTACTGGCTCTGCGCGAATCTGGCCGAGCGGGGGCCCGCGCTACTGAGCGTGGACGACGCGCATTGGAGCGACGTCCCATCGCTGCAATTCCTCCGCTTTCTTGCGCGGCGCCTGGAGGGCATCGGGGTCGCGCTGCTCGTTGCGGCGCGCCCCACCGCGACCGGGGATGTCGCGACGCGATATCTGAGCGGCCTTGCGGAGCACACCGGCGTGGGCGTGACGCGCCCGGCGGCCCTCAGTGAAGATGCCGTGGGAGAGCTCGTGCGAGCGGAGCTCGGCGAGTTCGAGCCGCCGTTCGCCGGGGCGTGCGCGCGGCTGAGCGGCGGCAACCCGCTCTACGTTCAGGAGCTGCTGCGCAGCGCCAGGGAGCACGGGATCGAGCCGACGGAGCGAGGCGTGGAAGCGCTCAGCGAGTTGCATCCCGAGCGGATCACGGCCTCCGTTGTGGCCCGGGTGGATGCGAGCGGCGATCAGGCACGGGCTCTCGCCAACGCGACCGCGGTCGGGAGCGGCCGGCTGGCGCTCCGCGACGTGGCCGAGATCGCGAACCTCGATCATCGTCAGGCGCGGGGGCTTGCCGACGAGCTCGCCGCGAGCGCGATCCTCACGTCAGGGGAGCCGCTCGGCTTCACCCACCCGCTCGTCCGCGCCGCGGTCTATGACTCGATCCCCGACGTGGCCCGCGCGGGCCTGCCTGCGGAGGTCGCCGAGCGATTGCACGAGACCGGCGCGCCGCACGAGGTCGTCGCCGGACACCTGCTGAGCGCCGAACATCGGTGCGGGCCGTGGGCGCTCGACGAGCTCGAGGCGGCGGCGGCCGAGGCGATGTCGCGCGGCTCCCCGACCGCGGCCGCCCGCTACCTGCGAAGGGCCCTCGACGAGGGACCAGCCCCAGAGAGGCGTGCGCAGGTGCTGGTCTCGCTCGGGCTGGCCGAAGCCGAGGGCGGCGACCCGCGGGGCGCCGAGCGGCTCGCCGCGGCCGTGGAGGCCCTGCCGACCCACGAGATGCGCGCCGGGACGATGCTCGGGCTGGGCATGGCGCTTACCGCGCAGGGGGAGGTCTCCCGGGCCACCGCCGCTTACGAGCGCGGGATCGCGGCGCTGGCCGGAGCGCAGGGTTCGGTGGCGCGGGACCTCGAGGCGCTGTGCGCCATCGGCCTGGCCCACGATCGCGAGGCACGAGCCGGGGCGCTGCCCCGGATCGAGGCGCTGCTCGATGATCCAGACCTCGACCGTTCGCCAACCGGGAGGCTGCTGCTCGCTCAGGCGGCAGCGGAGCGCGGCTATCAGGGAGGTTCGATCGACGAGCTTCGCGCGCTGGCGGGACGCGCGCTTGCCCCCGGGCTCGATGAGGACCAGCCGGCGGCGTTCTGGACCTGCGTGCTCGCGGCCTACGCGTACGACGATTGCGACGAGTACGAGCGCGCGGAGCGGGCGGCGGCGCGTGCCCTCGAGATGGCGCGACGCCGTGGCTCGGTGGTCCAGGCGAGCGCCGCCTGCCACCCCAGCGCCTTTGTCAACCTTCGGCGCGGAAGGGTCGATCGGGCCCTGGCCGATGCGCAGACCTCGGTCGAAGGGGCCGAGCAGGGCTGGCGCCTGGCGCTGCCCTCGAGCCGGGCCGTGCTCGCCGCGGCCCACATCGAGCGCGGCGAGCTCGATGCCGCGTCCGCTGCGGTCAACCTTCCCGGCGGCGATGCGCCATGGGAGCGTCTGATCTCCTTCGGCTGGCTGCTCGCGGCGCGCGGGAGGCTCGAGCTCGAGCGGGGCGAGCCCCAAAAGGCGCTGGCCACGTTCCTGGCCTGCGGCGAGCTCTGCGAACAGGCCCGCGTCACGAACCCGTCCGTGATCTCGTGGCGCACGGGCGCGGCCCTCGCAGCCGCACGGCTGGGGGAAGCGGAGCAGGGCCGGGAGCTGATCGACGAGGAGCTCGAGCGGGCGCGACGATACGGTGCGCCACGGGCCCTCGGCGCTGCCCTGCGGACGTTCGGCCTCGTCCTCGGCGACGAGCGGGGGATTGCGGCGCTGCGCGAGTCGCTCGGGGTCCTCGAGGGCTCGCAGGCCGAGCTCGAGCGGTCACGAACCCTGGTCGAGCTCGGCGCCGCGCTGCGAAGGAGCGGTCAGCGCCGCGACTCCCGTGGCCCGCTGCGGGAGGGCCTGGACCTCGCTAGCCGCTGCGGGGCGACGAAGCTGGCGGACCGGGCGTTGGAGGAGCTGCACGCCGCCGGCGGGCGACCCCGTCGCCGGGAGATGAGCGGCGCCGAGGCGCTGACGCCGAGCGAGCGCCGGATCGTGGCCCTTGCCGCGGACGGGCTCTCGAACCCGCAGATCGCCCAGGCCCTTTTCGTGACACGGCGCACGGTCGAGATGCACCTCACCAACGCCTACCGAAAGCTCGACGTGGGCGGCCGCGACGAGCTCGGCGGCGCCATGGCCGAAGCGCGCTAGCGCAGGCTCGCGGGCTCGACCGCGACCTCGCCGCCGGTCGCGACCGCCTCCGCGGCGGCGGCTTCGGCGGCCGCGTCGCTCGTCCGGGGTCGGCGCACCCTTCCGCTCAGGGTGAGCGCGGCGATCAGGGCGCCGGCGAGCGTCACCGCCGCGCCGATCGTGAGCGAGGTGCCGAGGGCGTCGACGAACGCCGCGGGCGAGCCGCCGATCGTGACGCCCGTACCGGCCTGGAAGATCGCGCCGAGGACCGCGACCCCGAACGTGCCGCCCACCATCCGCGACATCGAGAGGATCCCGGAGGCGAGCCCGGACTTGGTCACCTCGACGGCGTTCATCGCCGCGGTCGACATCGGCGACATCACGAGGGCCATCCCGATCCCCATCAGGACGAACGGGAGGAAGAGCTGGCCGTAGCCGGTGTCGACTCCGACGAGCGACTGCAGGTAGAGGGAGACGGTGACGATCAGGAGCCCGGCGACGATCGGCGCTCGCGGGCCGATCCGGTCGGTGAGCCGGCCGGCGAGCGGGGCGATGACCACGATCATGAGCGTCGAGGGCAGGAAGCGGACGCCGGCCTCGAGCGGGGAGTAGCCGAGGATGTTCTGCATGTAGAGCGCCATGAAGAAGAACATCCCGAGCATCGCGAAGCTGACGATGAACGCGACCGCGTTGGCGCCGAGGAACTGGCGGTCGCGGAAGAAGCCGAACTCGACCATCGGCGCGCGCACGTGCAGCTCGATCGCGACGAAGGCCCCGAGCAGGGCGGTCCCGCCGGCGAGCAGGGCGATGATCCCGGGCGAGCTCCAACCCCACGCGTTGCCCTCGACGAGGGCGAGGACGAAGGCGGTGAGGCCGGCGGCCAGGGTGGCGACGCCGGCGAAGTCGACCTCGCGGCCGACCGTCTCGTCGCGCGACTCGCGCACCGCGAAGAGGGAGGCGAGGATCGCCCCGGCGGCGACCGGGAGGTTGATGTAGAAGATCGCGCGCCAGGAGACCTCCTCGGTGAGGAAGCCGCCGAGCACCGGCCCGACCGCCAGCGCGAGCGCCGAGACCCCGGCCCAGGTGCCGATCGCCTTGCCGCGCTCCTCGGCCGGGAAGGCGTGGGTGATGATCGAGAGGGTGGCGGGCATCATGAACGCCGCCCCGATGCCCTGGACGACCCGGCTGGCGACCAGGGCGGCCTCGCTCGGCGCGAGCCCGGCGGTCGCGGAGGAGAGCGCGAAGACGGCGACGCCGAAGAGGAAGCCGCGGCGGCGGCCGAAGATGTCGCCGAGCCGGCCGCCGATCGCGAGCAGGACGGCGAAGGCGAGGGTGTAGCCGTTGATCGCCCACTCGAGCGCGCCGATCGAGGCGTCGAACTCGCGCTGGATCGAGGGCAGCGCGACGTTCATCACGGTGTTGTCGAGCATCACCATGAAGAGGGCGAAGCACATCGCCGCCAGCGCCCACCACTTGGCGTTGGCGTCGGTGATGAATCGCTCTCGATACCGGATCACAAGTAAAAAGATAGCAAGCTAATAATTGCTACCCTACGGATCTGATGGGGAGCCCCGAAACCACCGAGACCGGCGCCGACCTCGCCGCCTTCGAGGAGGCATGGGGCGAGTTCTTCGCCGCGATGCGGCGGATCAAGGGCCGCAAGGCCGAGGAGGAAGGCGAGCTCAGCCTCTCCCAGCAGTTCCTGCTCGTCGCGCTCGCGGAGCGCCCGACGATGTCGGTCGGGGAGCTCGCGCTCGCCGCCGGGGTGGCGCCGCCGACCGCGACCAGGATGCTCGACGGGCTCGAGCGCGACGGGATCGTCGTGCGCGCGCATTCGGCCGAGGACCGCCGCAAGGTCACCGTCGAGCTGACCGAGGAGGGCCTGCGGCTCGTCCGCCGCAAGAAGCGCCAGATCTCCGCGCGCCGCAAGTCCGTCTACGACTCGCTCTCACCGGCCGAGCGCGAGCAGGCGGTCCACCTGCTGCACCGCTTCGCTGGGCTGCTCGAGGAGCTCTGACGGCGCCCGGCGGCGCCCGCTGAGAGATCCCGCCCAGCCGTCAGGTTCCCGTCCGGGCCCGCGACTACCTTCGAGAGTCCATGGAAGCCTCGGAGAAACACCAGCTCGAGATCGGCGACGGCGGCGGCGCCGACGGCACCGTCCGCGCCCTCGACGACCGGCTCGTGATCGAGCGCCTCACGGTCGCCGACGAGCGCGCAGCCCGCGTCGTGCGCGAGCGCGCCAAGGCGGGCCGCCCCCCGGTCGAGACCGTCGCCAAGGCGATCGAGATCGGCGCGCGGGTGCTCGACTCCGAGGAGACCGCCGCCAACGTCGACTACGTGCGCGCCGAGTTCGAGCGCCACGCCGGCGCCCTGCGTGAGCGCCTGATGAAGCAGCTCGAATCCGGCGACGAGGCCTTCGCCGACCTGATCGCCCGGAACTTCGACGGCGAGCGCGACGGCTCAGTGCAGAAGGAGATCGGGGCGCTCGTCGACGATGCCCTGACCGACCAGCGCGACGCGATCCTGAAGCTGTTCAAGGTCGAGGACGGGAGCAACCCGCTCTTCGACTACAAGGAGACGATGGTCAAGGTCTACCGGGAGCTTCGCGCGAGCCACGAGCGCCAGGGCGAGGAGAACCGCAAGGTGATCGCCGATCTCCAGCGCGAGATCGTCGAGCTCAGGGAGCGCGACCAGGCCGACGAGCGCGTCGCCGAGGCCGAGGAGAAGGGCACCCGCAAGGGCCGCAACTTCGAGGAGCGCGTCCATGGTGCGATCGAACGGATCGCCGACGGGCGCGGCGACGCAGCTCAGCGGGTCGGTGACGAGCGCAATGAGGCCGGTGGCAAGAAGGGCGACGTCGTCGTCGAGCTCGGCGCCGCCAACGGCAACGTCGCCGGCAAGGTCGTCTTCGAGGTCAAGGACAAGAAGCTGTCTCGCAACGACGCATGGGCGGAGCTGAACGGGGCGCTCGCCCAGCGCGGTGCCGCTTTCGCCGTCCTCGTCGTCGCCGGCGAGGAGCGGGTGCCCGCCCGGACCGAGACCCTGCACGAATACGAGGGCAACAAGCTGATCGTCGCCGTGGACCGCGACGAGCCCGACGACATCGCGCTCGAGATCGCCTACCGCTATGCCCGCTGCCGCGTGCTGCTCGCGCGCGAGGGCGAGCTCGAGGTGGACGCCGCCGGCGTCCGGGCCGCGGCCGAGGAGGCCCAGTCGGCGCTGAAGAAGGCGCACAGCATCAAGCTCGCCCTGACCGGGGCGACCGACAGCGTCGCTCGGGCTCGCGAGGGCCTCGAGGAAATGCTCACCGAGGTTCGCGACCCGCTCGTGCGGATCGAGTCGCTGATCGACGCCGCGGACCAGAGCGAGTAGCGGGTCACAAACGGCGATCTGCCCACACGGGAGGTGGGCGGATCAACGCGCGTCGTCCGCGCGCCCTACGGCAGCAGCAGGTCGTTCTGCGAGCTGGCCCGCTCGGGGCCGACCTCGAGCTGGGCCTCGCGGGCGCGGGACTCCTCGCCGGCGCTGACCACGTACTCGCCCTCCTCGAAGTCGAACTTGAAATTGCCGGGCTGGCCGGGGGCGATCGTCGGCCCGGTGCCGCCGGTCGGCCCGTCGACCGCGAGCTCGACCGGGTCGCCGGACTGGTTCGAGATCGTCATCACGACGAGGCCGGCGCCGAACTTCGAGGGCTGGACGTCGACCTTCTCGTCGTCGACCTTCGCCGTCACCTCGATCGGCGCCGGCGGGCGCGGCTCGTTCGGGTGATCGTCGGAGCCGCAGCCTGCGGCTCCGCTCGCGGCGAGCGCGGCGACCGATGCGAGGACGGGTCCTCTCCTCATCGCGGCAAATCTAACCCAGATCCGGGCGGATGGCGCCGGATCGATCCGAGGGGGTCCGTCCTCAGCCGGTCCAGACCGACTTGCGCGCGGCGAGCATCGAGTCCAGCTCGGACTGGATCCGGCCGCGGATCCGCTCGGTGATCGCCTGCACCTCGGCGGCGTCCTCGATCGTCTCCGGCGGATAGCCCGAGAGGTCGATCGGCTCGAGGAAATGGATCCGGAACTTCGCCGGCAGGTACATCGCGCCGGCCGCGAGCCCGAAGTGGGGAAACGCGTGGTTCAGCGGGAAGTAGATCAGCCCGCTGATCCGCTGAGCGAGGCGCAGGTGGGCGAAGATCGGCATCGCCTCCTCGCCGCCGACGAGCGCGATCGGGACGATCGGCACGCCCGCGCGCAGCGCGGTGCGGACGAACCCTCCGCGGCCGAACCGGCGGAGCCTGTAGCGCTGCCAGAGCACCTTGCGGCTGCCCTTCTGTCCCTCCGGGAAGACGATCGCGAGCCGGCCCTCGTCGCGGAGAAGGCGCAGGGCGTTCGCCGGGTGGCCCGGGACGAGGCCGAGCTTGTTGGCGAGCATGCCGACCCCGGGGTAGCCCTTGAACCAGTGCTCGCCGAGCATGTAGAGGGGCCGCGGGCGCTCGGCCTCGTTGCGGATCGCCTGCATGATCATCGGGGCGTCCGGAGGGAGCGCCCCGGAGTGGTTCGAGACGAGCAGGGCGCCGCCGGCGGACGGGATGTTCTCGATCCCCTCGACCTCGACCCGGAACCAGTAGCGGTAGTAGAAGTTGAGCACCGGGTCGGCGAGGCCGAGGACGCGCTCGTCGCGGCCCCAGTCGTCGAGCGAGCGCTCGCCGTCGTGCGCGGGCAGCAGGTCGCGGCGGTCGAGCGCGGCCTCCTCGTCCGCGCCGGCGGCGGGGACCAGCGGGCGCTCGGACGCGAACTCGTCGTGGTGGGGGTCGTAGCCCGGCGCGGGCGGCGTCGCCTCCTCGGCGCCGGCCGCGGGCTCGCTCGCCGGCGGGCCGCCGAAGAGCGGGCTGTCGGCGCCGAAGGGCCTGCCCCCGAGCCCACGCGGCCCGTCGGCGGCGTCCGCGGGCCCGTCGGCGGGCGGCGCTTCCGCGCCCTCGTCCGCGCTCACTCGAACGGGACCTCGACCACCTCGGCCTCGTTGCCGTCCGCGCCGACCTCGACCGTCGCGCCCGGCTCGGCCTCGCGACGGAGGATCGCGAGCGCGATCGCGCCGCGCGCGGGGGAGAGGACCGCGGTCCCGATCCGGCCGAGCTCGCGCTCGCCCAGGCGGACCGGGTCGCCGGCCTCGGCGGGCGCCGAGAGCCGCAGGCCGCGCAGATGGCGGTTCGGCTTGCCCTTGTAGTGGAGCCGGGCGACGGTCTCCTGGCCGATGTAGCAGCCCTTCGTGAAGCTGACCGCGCGCTCGTTCAACCCGGCTTCCTGCGGGATCGTCTCGGTCGTCATCTCGGCCCCGAAGCGCGGCCGGCCGGACTCGACCCGGAGGATCTCCGCGGCCTCGGGCGCGGTCTCGGCGACCCCGGCGGCGCCAAGCGCCTCCCGGACCGCCGCCGCGTCGGCGGCGGGGACGAGCAGGTCCGCGCCCGAGTCGGTGGCGACCGCGCGCACCCGGGAGCCGCCGAGCGCGGCCTCCTCGTGCGAGTGCTCGGGCCCGATCGCGGTGCCGACCGCGGCCTCGGTCCCCGGCCCGATCACGGAGAGGATCGCCCAGGCCTCGGTCTCGTCCTCGAGCTCGACCTCGCGGCCGATCTTGTACATGCCGAGGTGGCGGGCGATCGCCGGGAGGGCGATCGTCTCCGTGTCGATCCAGAAGCGGTCGGCGTCGAGCCTGAGCAGGCGGAGGTCACCCTGCATCCGCCCCTTGCGGTCGAGCAACGCCGCGTACTGACCTTCGCCGGGCTCGAGCGCCTCGACGTCGTTGGTGAGCTGGCCCTGGAGGTACTCGGCGGTGTCGGCGCCGCGCAGGACGAGCTTGCCGCGCTCGGAGCGATCGACGAGGCCGGCCTCCTCGCGCAGCAGCCTGTACTGCCCGTCCAGCTCGACGTTCGTGGTGGTGGTCGCTCGGGTCACACGACGAGTGTATATTTAGACGCGTCTAAAACGATGTCGAGCCAAGACGAAAAAACGCCCGGCGACGGCGGGAGGGGACGGAAGGGCCTCAGCCGCAGGCAGCTGATCGGTGGCGCCGCGGCCGGAGCGGCGACGCTCCCGGTCCTGCACGAGGTCGTCCCCCACCAGGGGCTCCACCAGGAGATCGCCGGCGCCCAGACCCCCGAGCACCACCCGGCCGGCGTCGACCCGGCCGCCCTCGCCCACACCCACGGCGGCGGTGCCGCGGGCCCGACGTTCCGCAAGGGCGAGGTCGTCGACCACGAGGCGAACGGCTTCGACCCGACGGAGCTCCTGCGCGACTTCGACTACGGGAAGACCCGCAGGCTCGCAAGCGGCCGCACGGTCCGCGAGTGGACGCTCGTCGCCGAGGACAAGGAGATCGAGGTCGCCCCGGCATCCGCTACCCCGCCTGGGTCTACAACGGCCAGGTTCCCGGGCCGACCCTGCGCTGCCGCGAGGGCGAGCTCCTGCGGATCCGCTTCGCGAACGGCTCGGCGCACCCGCACACGATCCACTTCCACGGCCTGCACCCGGCGGAGATGGACGGCGTCCCCGACATCGGCGCCGGCGTGATCGAGCCCGGCGAGTCGACCGTCTACGAGTTCGAGGCCGAGCCGTTCGGGCTGCACCTCTACCACTGCCACGTGGGCCCGCTCGCCGAGCACATCGCCCGCGGTCTCTACGGCACGTTCATCGTCGATCCCCGCGACGGTCGCGAGGAGGCGGACGAGCTGATGATGATGATGAACGGGTTCAACACCAACTTCGACGCCGAGGGCAACCAGGTCTACGCGGTCAACACGGTCGCCTTCCACTACGTGAACGAGCCGATCCTGGTGAAGCGCGACGAGCTGGTGCGGATCTACCTCGTGAACATCCTCGAGTACGACCCGATCAACTCGTTCCACATCCACGCCAACTTCTTCGACTACTACCCGACCGGCACCCGGCTCGAGCCGACCGAGTTCACCGACACGATCGTCCAGGGGCAGGCTCAGCGGGGGATCTGCGAGCTCCGTTTCCCGCACGCGGGCAGCTTCATGTTCCACGCGCACAAGACCGAGTTCGCCGAGCTCGGCTGGATGGGCTTCTTCGAGGTGGTCGACTGATGCACCGCCCGACGACCGAGGTGCGCTGATGGAGGCGCGCGGGCAGACGGTCGACGAGCACGGCCATGCCGGTGAGCGCCGCTCGCTCTGGCTGCTCGGCGGGGTGCCGCTGGCGATCATCGTCGCGGCGATCGCGATCTTCGCGGCGCTCGGCGGCCCGGGGCTCGAGGAGCGCACGGGCCCGCCGATCGAGGAGCTCGCGGTCGAGAAGACCCAGCTGCGGCCCGGCGAGATCGAGCTCACGGTGCGCAACACCGGCCCCGACCCGGTCAGCGTCGGCCAGGTGTTCGTCGCGGACACCTACGTCGACTTCGAGGCCTCCGATCGCGAGCTCGGCCGGCTCGAGTCGGGCACGCTCACCCTTGACTATCCCTGGCAGGAGGGCTCGCCGTACGCGATCACGATCGTGACCTCGACCGGCGCGACGATCGACCACGGGATCGACGTCGCGGTCGAGACCCCCGAGGCCGACTCGAGCTTCTTCGGGCTGATGGCCCTGCTCGGCACCTACGTGGGCGTGATCCCCGTCGCGCTGGGGATGCTCTTCCTGCCGTTCATCGGCCGCGCGCCGAGAGACTGGGTGCGGGTCTTCATGGCGTTCACGGTCGGGCTGCTCGGCTTCCTCGCCGTCGACGGCACCCTCGAGGGCTTCGACGTCGGGCAGGGCGGGGGAGGGGCGTTCGGCGGGGTGGAACTGCTCTTCCTCGGCGCGGCGGTCGCGTACCTGAGCCTGGTCGCGGTCGAGCGCTGGCTCTCGGGGCGCGCCGAGGGCGCCCGCGCGGAGGGCGCGAGCGGCTACCGGCTGGCCCTCATGATCGCGATCGGGATCGGCCTGCACAACCTCGGCGAGGGCCTCGCGATCGGCTCGGCCTACTCGGTCGGGGCGCTCGCGCTCGGCGCCTTCCTCGTGATCGGCTTCGCGATCCACAACACGACCGAGGGATTCGCGATCGTCGCCCCGCTGGCGCGCGAAGGCGGTGAGCGCCCCTCGATCGCCCGGGTCGTCCCGCTCGGCCTGATCGCCGGCGCGCCGGCGATCGCCGGCGCCGTGATCGGCGCATCGATCTCCAACGCGGAGCTCTCCACGCTCCTGATCGGAGTCGGCGTCGGCGCGATCGTCCAGGTGATCGTCCAGCTCGCGCCGACGATCCGCGACGCCGCCGGCCGCGCCCTCACCCCGGGCGTCGTCGGGGGCATCCTGGCGGGCGTCCTGACGATGTACGCGACCGGCCTCCTGGTCTCCATATAGCGATGGCCACGGCGACCCCGGCGCTGACCGAGGCGATCCAGGACTACGCGAAGGGGATTTACGCGCTCCAGCGGCGCTCCGACGGCCCGATCTCGACCAGCGCGCTCGCGGAGCGGCTCGGCGTGGCGCCCGCCTCGGTGACGGCGATGCTGAAGCGGATGGGCAAGGCGGGCCTGGTCGAGCACGAGCCGTACCGCGGCGTCCACCTGACCGCGGCGGGGGAGAAGGTGGCGCTCGAGGTGATCCGCCACCACCGCCTGCTCGAGTCCTATCTCGCCGACGCGCTCGGGATGCCCTGGGACCGGGTCCACGCCGAGGCCGAGGTGCTCGAGCACTACATCTCCGAGGAGCTCGAGGAGCGGATCGCGGTCGCGCTCGGCGATCCCGCGGTCGATCCGCACGGCGATCCGATCCCGAGCCGCGACCTGCGGATCTCGAGCGAGCCGGGCCGCGCCCTCGGCGAGCTCCGGCCGGGCGAGGGCGGGACCTTCTCGCGCGTCTCCGACTCGAATTCGGAGATGCTGCGCTACCTGGCGGAGCGCGGGATCCGCCCCGGCGCGAGGCTCGAGGTCACCGAGCGCCAGCCCTTCGGCGGACCGCTCTTCGTCGAGGTGGGCGGCGAGCGCCACGCCATCGGCGGTGAGCTCGCCGAGCGTATGCTGATCACGTGAAGGTCGCGATCGCGATCGCCGCGCCGCCGGCGCTCGCGGTGGTCACCTTCCTCTGGATAGGCTGACGCCGTGGGGCTAGCGCAGACCTTCCAGGACATCGTCGACTCGCTGCCCGAGGACTGGACCGACATCGAGGTCGACCTGAGGATCCTCGACGAGACCCGGTACATCGACGCCGCCGTGATGCTCTCCCAGGTGAACGCGCAGCCCTATTCGCGCGCGGACTGGCACTGGCGGCTCCTCGTCGCCCACAGCTTCGGCCACGCTGCGGCCGCGGAGACGGTCGTCGGCACGCTCGCGCTGCTCGACCGCGAGGGGATCGACGGCGAGATGCGGCTGCGCGACGTCCGCGAGGGCCGCGCCGAGGTCGTCCAGATGTGGGGCCGCCCGGAGTCGGTGCGCCGCGAGTTCCGGGCTCGCCGCAACCTCTGACGCCGTCATGGCATACGCGCTCGCGATCGTCGCCGACCTGATGCTCGGCACACGGGTCTCCGAGACCCTCGCCGCCGCCGGCCACGAGGTCGAGCTGGTCCCGGCGATCGCCCAGGCCTCGGGACTGGAGCGCGCCGAGGTGATCGTCGCCGACCTCGACTGCGAGCCGCCCGAGGCCCTCGTCGGCCTCGGCCCGCCCGTGCTCGGCTTCTACCAGCACACCGACGTCGACACCCGGGCGGCGGCCGAGGCCGCGGGCGTCGACCTCGCGGTCCCGCGCTCGCGCCTCGTCCGGGAGATGCCCGAGCTCGTCGACCGCCTGCTCGCCGACCCGCGCCCCTAGATCTAGCCGGTCTCGAACGCCTCGGCCACGTCGATCGGCTCGGTAACGATGCCGTGCTCGAGGTCCCACTCGGCCCATTCACGCAGCGCGCCCTCGTCGAAGCGCCCCGGCGGCGCGAAGGCGTCGGCCGCGATCAGCGCGTCGAGCTGCGCGCGCTGCTCCTTCGCGTCGAGCCCGCCGGCCTCGGCGAGGAGTGCGTCGAGCCCGTGTCCGGGGTCGTTCACGACCCGCTCGTACCCCGCGGCCGTCGCCGCCCGCACCTCCTCGGCGAGTCGGGCGTCCGGACCGCTCGTGACCAGCACCAGCTCGGGATAGCGCGGGGCGCCGTAGTCGTCGACCCGGAACTCGCGCGTCGCGGCGCCGGCGCGGCGCAGGGCGACCCCCTCGGCGTTCCAGAACGCGGTCGCCGCGTCGAGCCGGCCGGCGGAGAGCTGGGGGACGGCCTCGAAGCCGATCGTGACCCGGCCGACGGTGTCGGGGTCCGCGTCCCCGGCCTCCAGCACCGAGTCGAGCACGGCCTCGTCGGACGGCAGGCCGGTGACCCCGACCTCGCCGCCCTCGAGGTCGGCGGGCTCGCGGACCGCGTCGCGGTCGCCGGCGATCACGGCCGCGAGGGGTCGCTGCACGATCGGCGCGATCGCCACCACGTCGAAGCCGCGTTCGCGCGCGATCGCGAGGTCGTGGATGTCGAGGATCGCGAAGTCGGCCCGGCCGGCCTCGAGCAGCTTCGGGGCGTCGGACGAGGCGGACGGCTCGCGAACCGTGAGCTCGACGCCGCGGTCGGAGTAGAGGCCGTCCCCGAGCGCCGCGTAGATGCCGGCATGCGCGGCGTTCGGCTGGAAGTCCAGCACGAGGGTCGCCTCCTCCGAGGCGCCCGGTTCAGCACCGTCCCCGCCGCAGGCCGCCAGCGCGACGGCCGCGAGGACGGCCGCCAGCGACGCGACGACCTTCATCCGGCGGCGAGCATAGCCGTGCGACTCGGCGCGGTCCGGGCGGTTAGTCTCGCCACTGATGGCGGACCACGGCCTCGAGGACGAGCTCCTCGCCTTGATCGAGATCCCGAAGGGGAGCCGCAACAAGTACGAGTACGACGAGGGGATCGACCAGGTCATCCTCGATCGCTTCCTCTCCTCCTCGACCGTCTACCCGACCGACTACGGCTACCTGATCGGCCATCGCGGCCAGGACGACGACCCGCTCGACTGTCTCGTGATCGTCTCCGAGCCGACCTTCCCGGGCTGCGTAATCCCGGTGAAGCCGATCGCCCTCTTCAAGATGACCGACGAGAAGGGGATCGACGACAAGATCATCTGCGTCCCGCTGCACGACCCCGGCTGGAACCAGCTCGAGGAGCTCGACGACCTCCCCGAGAACCTCCGCAAGGAGGTGCCGCACTTCTTCTCCGTCTACAAGGAGCTCGACGACAAGCCCGTCGAGATCGACGGTTGGTACCCGCGCGAGGACGCGCTCGAGGTGATCGCGGAGGCAAAGAAGCTCCAGGAGGAGCAGGACGCCGAGCGCGAGCGCGAGGCCGGCCAGGGCGGCTGAGCCCCGCCTTCAGCGTTCCTTGAGGCTCAACCGGTTACACTGCCGCCCGCTTCAGCCCGGGTCCCACCCGTGGCATGCGCGTTGAAAGCTTTCGAGGAGGTCACTGGCACAGTGCAGGATCGAGGACTCGCTTCCTACATCGCCGAGCTGATCGGCACGCTCTTCCTGACGTTCGTCATCTGCTGCGTCGTCATCCTTTACGTGTCGACCGGCCCGACGGCGTCGCAGTTCGGCTCCGACTTCGCGGCGATCGGCCTGGTCCACGGCTTCGTGCTCTTCGCGTTGATCGCCGTCTTCGGCGGCGTCAGCGGCGGCCACTTCAACCCCGCGATCACGCTCGCGGCGGGGCTCCTGCGCCGCATCGACCCGGTCGACGCGGCCGTCTACATCCTCGCCCAGCTCTCCGGCGGCGTCCTCGGCGCCCTGCTCGCCAAGGGCCTGCTGCTCGACGAGGGCCGCGCCACCGACTACGGCGCGGCAACGGTCAGCCCGCTGCTCGGCGGTGATTTCGCCGGCATGGTGGTCGAGGGCCTCGGCACCTTCCTGCTCGTGCTGGCCGTCTGCGCGGTCGCCTTCAACCCGCGCGTCCGCAACGAGTGGGCGCCGCTCGCGATCGGCCTCACCCTCGGCTTCGTCGTGATCATCTTCGGCCCGCTGACCGGGGCCGCCGTCAACCCGGCGCGCTGGTTCGGCCCGGCCCTGATCGGCGAGGAGTTCGGTGGCGTCTGGCCCTACCTCGTCGGCCCGATCATCGGCGCGGCACTGGCGGCGGTCGTCTACCGCTTCGTGATCGCCACCGGGCAGGAGCCCGGCGGACCGGGAGAGGCCGCGGGAGCGGTCGCCGAGCGCAGGCCGGGCGGCACCGCCGAGGTGGCCACCGAGGTCGCCGAGGCGAAGCAGGAGCGCACGAAGCGCAGGTAGGGCCCGTCCGGCCCCGTCACGGGGCCGGGCGCGCGCATTGGTAGCGTCCGGCGCCCATGCGCCGGGTCACCTTTTCGCGCAACTACACGCTGTCGCTGTCGCGAACGTGCCAGTGCTTCTGCAAGTACTGCGCCTTCGCGACCCACAAAGCGCACATCCACCCGCCCGACGAGGTCGAGCGCCGGCTCGACGAGGCGCTCAAACGCAACACCAAGGAGCTCCTCGTGCTCACGGGCGAGCGCCCCGAGGTTAACCCCGGGGTCGCCGCGCGGCTCGCCGAATGGGGCCACGACGACTTCACCTCCTACGTGGTCTGGGCCTGCGAGCGCGCGCTCGAGCGCGGGATGCTCCCGCACACGAACCTCGGCGTCCTCTCGGCCGGGGACCTCGCCCGGCTGCGCGAGGTGACCGCTTCGCAGGGCTTGATGCTGGAGTCGGTCTCCGAGCGCCTGATGGAGACCGTCCACGCCGGCTCGCCCACCAAGCACCCCGCGAAGCGCCTCGCGACGATCGAGGCCGCCGGCGAGCTGCGCATCCCGTTCACCAGCGGCATCCTCGTCGGGATCGGCGAGACCGAGGAGGAGCGGGTCGCCTCGCTCGAGGCGCTGGCGGAGGTCCACGCGCGCCACGGCCACCTCCAGGAGGTGATCCTCCAGAACTTCGTGCCCCATCCGCGCTACTACGGCCGGGAGGTGGCGGAGATCGCGGAGGCCGCCTCGAAGGAGCGCTGGGGAAACGGGCACGGCGACCGACCTGACCCTTTGGGGTCAGACCCCTCGGGGTCAGACCCCTCGGGTGGCATGCCCGGATGGGCATCGCATGTGTCCATCGAGGAGATGAAGCGGCTGATCGCGGAGTCGAAGCGGCTGATGCCCGAGGTCGGCGTGCAGGTGCCGCCGAACCTCTCAGACTGGTGGGGCGAGCTGGTCGAGGCCGGGGCGACCGACCTCGGCGGCCTCTCGGCCAACGGCGACCACATCTCGCCCGAGCACCCGTTCCCGAGCCCCCACCAGGTGCGCAAGCAGCTCGCCCCGAAGGGCTACGCGCTCACCGAGCGGCTCTGCGTCTACCCCCAGTACATGGACTCGGAGTGGATGGAGCAGGGCGTGCTCGACGTGATCAAGCTCAAGTACTGGAGCTTCATTCCGCGGCGGGGGTCGGGCCGGCGCCAGGAGACGGTCGTCGATCCCGACGCCGCGCCCAGGGCGATCGCCAGGGGGCGCGACGGCGAGGCGCTCAGCGCCGAGGAGCTGACCGCGCTCTTCGCCGAGACCCGGCCCGAGGTGGTCGAGGAGATGCGCGTGGCGGCCGACGAGCTGCGCGCCGAGCTCGCGGGTGAGACCGCGACCTTCGTCGTCAACCGCAACATCAACTTCACCAACGTCTGCGTGGTCGGCTGCGCCTTCTGCGGGTTCGGCCAGGGCAAGCGCTCGCCCGACGCCTACCTGGTCTCCGAGGAGGACTTCCAGGCCCGGATCGCGGAGGCGGTCTCATTCGGAGCGACCGAGATCTGCATGCAGGGCGGGATCCACCCGGACTACACGCTCGATGACTACGGCCGGTGGCTGCGCCTCGCGAAGCAGGCGGCGCCGCAGATCCACCTGCACGCGTACTCGCCGATGGAGGTCCACTTCATGTGCGAGCGCTCCGGCCGCTCGCCCGAGGCGGTGTTCGACTACCTGCTCGAGTGCGGGCTCGGCTCGACCCCGGGGACGGCGGCGGAGGTGCTCCACGACGGGGTCCGCCAGCGGATCTCGCCGAACAAGCTGCCGGTGGCGCGCTGGGTCGAGATCATCGAGGCCTGCCACCGCTCCGGCCTGCGCTCGACCTCGACCGTGATGTTCGGCCACATCGAGGAGCCCGCCGAGCTCGCCACCCACATGCGGGTGATCCGCGAGCTCCAGGAGCGCACCGGCGGGATCACCGAGTTCGTCCCCCTCAGCTTCATCCCGTTCAACACGCTGCTCGGCCGCACCCACGGGGTGGAGGAGATCGGCCGCGCCGAGAACCTCAAGCACACGGCCGCCTTCCGGCTCGCGCTGGGCCGCAGCGTCACCAACCTCCAGGCGAGCTGGGTGAAGATGGGGCTCGACGCCGCGACCGAGAGTCTCCGCTGGGGCGTCAACGACCTCGGCGGCACGCTGATGGAGGAGAACATCTCCCGGATGGCGGGCTCCCAGCACGGTGTCCGCCTCGAGCCCGAGGACCTGATCGGCGCCGCCCGCGCCGCGGGCCGCACGCCGGCGCAGCGCACGACGCTCTACGAGATCGTCGAGACCTACTGAGGCGCTCTACGGCGCCGGCCCGAGCCAGGCGACCGAGAAGTCGCCCTGCGCCAGCCCGAGCTCGGACCCGGAGTCCTGGAAGGCCGTCGTGTAGACCTCGTCGTTCGCGTCGAGCTCCACGACCTCGCTCGCGGAGTGCCCGGTGAAGCCCGCCGTGGCCGCGTCGAGCGATGAGTCGGCGAGCGGCGACGGGTCGTCCGAGCGATAGACCTGGAGCGCGCGGGTGCCGGCGCCGCTCTCCCCGTTCCAGACGAGGTTCGCGGTCACGAGGTAGATGCCGGCGGTGTCGACCTGGATGGCGCCGGCGCCATCCGCGGCCCCGCAACCGGCCAGGAAGCCGCCGAGGCCGGGGGTCTGGAAGTCGCGCTGCGTCCAGGCGATTCTCGTGTTGTCGTTCGAGGGCACGCTGCCGCCGCTGCAGGCAACCGGCTCGAAGAGGCGGATCGCCGGAACCTCGTCCTGGTCCTCCGGCGCGACCGCGCCGTCGCGGATGTCGGAGCTGCGGACCGCCTCCGGCGCGATGTGCTTGCCCTTGACGCTGTTGCGCTCGACCGCGTAGGCCGTGCCGAGCCCGAGCGCGCAGAAGAGTGCAACGTAGGCGACGACGTTTCCCCGCAGATGCCCGCCGACCCGCTTCACCGAGAGGCCAGAGTACGCGATCATCGGGCCGTGCACGCGATCGTCCTCGACGCGCCCGGGACACCGCTCGCCGAGCGCGAGCTCCCGGACCCCGAGCCCGGGGTCGGCGAGGTGCTCGTCCGGGTCGAGGCCTGCGGCGTCTGCCGGACCGACCTGCACGTCGTCGACGGGGAGCTGCCCGACCCGAAGCTGCCGCTCGTCCCGGGGCACCAGGTCGTCGGCCAGGTGATCGCGGCGGGTGACGGGGTGGACGGGGTGGCCGCCGGCGGGCGCGTCGGCATCCCCTGGCTCGGCTGGACCTGCGGCGAGTGCCGCTACTGCCGCTCTGGCCGCGAGAACCTCTGCGAGCGCGCCCTCTTCAACGGCTACACGCGCGACGGCGGCTACGCCGAGCTGGCGACGGTCGACGCGCGTTTCGCCTTCCCGCTCGCCGAGGGACCGAGCGCGACCGCGCTCGCCCCGCTTCTCTGCGCCGGCCTGATCGGCTACCGCGCCCTGCGCTTCTGCGGCGACGCGGAGCGGGTCGGCCTCTACGGCTTCGGCTCCTCGGCGCACATCGTCTGCCAGGTCGCCCGCCACCAGGGCCGCCGCGTGTTCGCGCTCACGAGGCCGGGCGACGCCGAGGGCCAGGAGTTCGCGCGCGAGCTCGGGGCGGAATGGGCCGGCGACAGCGAGACGGGGCCGCCGGAGCCGCTCGACGCGGCGATCGTCTTCGCCCCGGTCGGAGCCCTCGTACCGCTCGCTCTGCGCGCGACCGCCCCAGGCGGCGTCGTGGTCTGCGCCGGGATCCACATGTCCGACATCCCCTCGTTCCCCTACGAGATCCTCTGGGGCGAGCGCTCGGTGCGCTCGGTCGCCAACCTGACCCGCCGCGATGGCGAGGAGCTCCTGCCGCTCGCGGCGGAGGTGCCGGTGCGGACGACCGTCACCGAGTATCCGCTCGACCGCGCGAACGAGGCGCTCGCCGACCTGCGCTCCGGGAGCCTTCGGGGCTCGGCCGTGTTGACGGTCACAGACGGCGCCGGGGCGCGGGAGTAGGGTTCGCGAGAATGACTACCGCCGAATCCTCGGCTGCGCCTCCGGATCGGCTCGATCTCACCTGCATGAGATGACCGACGTGACGGTCAAGCGCCTCGACGAGTTCGAGGCCGTCTACGGAGGGGGCATGCGGCGGGTGCGCGCCGGCCTCGGCGTCACCTCGTTCGGGATCCAGGTGATCGAGCTGCCGCCGCACGCGGACATGTACCCCGAGCACGACCACAGCCACGACGAGCAGGAGGAGGTCTACACCGTCCTCCACGGCGAGGCGACCCTCCGGGTCGGGGGCGACGAGTACGACCTCGTCCCCGGCGTCTTCGTGCGGGTCGGCCCGCAGGAGCGACGCAAGTTCGTCACCGGCGAGCAGGGGGTGCGGATCCTCGCCCTCGGGGCGACGCCTGGACGGACGTACGAGATCCCGGACTTCACCGAAGAGGGCGCGACCCCCATGCCCATCGATAAGCACTAGATTCAGGCCGGCAGGCACAGGGAAATGGAGAGATTCGCATGAGGCTTCGCAGCACGATCGTTTGCGCGACTCTGTTCGGCGCGCTCGCACTGGTTCCGGCCGCATCGGCCAAGGGAACGGCCTATGTCGTCGGCGGGAATGCGGCGGGCGAGGCCGCGCCGTTCTCGATCGCCGCCGGCGGAGAGCTCACCGCGCTGACGAAGGCGCCGGCCGGGGGAACGCCTCGAAGCGTCGCGATCACTCCCAATTCCCAGTTCCTCTACGCGTCCTTCCTCGGCGCGGGCAACCCGGGGATCTCGGGATACTCAATCTCTCAGGCAGGGACGCTCACGCCGCTCGCGGGCGTCTCGCCGTTGCTGCTCGGCGCCGGCAACGCCCCGGAGGGGTTGGCGATCTCGCCGAACGGGCAGGTTCTCTACGTTGCCCAGCAGGGGTCCAATTCGATCGCCGCGCTGGCGATCGGCGCCGACGGCGGCCTGACCCCGATCGGCACCACTCCCGTCGCGGGGTTCGGCCAGGGGTCGATCGCCGTCGCTCCAAACGGGCAGCTTCTCTACGCCACCACGGCCGCCGGGGTGGTCAGCTTCACGATCGGGGCCAACGGTGGTCTATCCGCGGCCGGCGGACCCTTCCCGGCCGGGACCGGCCCGAGGGGCATCGCGATCGCGCCCAACGGGAACTCGCTTTACGTCAGCAACAACGGCTCGAACAACGTGACCGCGTTCTCGGTCGGCGCCGACGGCGCGCTCACCTCCCTCGGCAACTCGCCGACCGGAATCACCCCGGCCACTGTCGCGGTCAGTCAGAACGGGGCTTTCGTCTACATCACCGCCCCTGGATCCGACAACGTCTCGGCGTACGCGATCGGTGCGGATGGCGCGCTCACCGCGGTTCCCGGCCAGCCGTTCAGCGCGGCGCCGGGTGACGAGACTTTCGGGCTCGACGCTGCTCCCGGTTCCCAGTTCGTCTACGCGACCAACCGCGTGACCGCGAACACCACGGCATTCAGCGTCGGCGCCGACGGCGCGCTGAGTCAGATCGCGGGCTCGCCGTTCCCGACCGGGGTGGTCAACCCGGAGTTCCAGTCGATCGCCATCACCCCCAACCAGGGCCCGACCGCGCTCTTCACGGGGGGAGTTGTGGGCCGATCCGACCGCGGTGGCGGCGGCCAGACCGCGGAGTTCAACGCCTCGAGCTCGAGCGACTCGGACGGCGGCTCGATCGCCGCGTACACCTGGGACTTCGGAGACGGCTCGGCGCCGGAGACGACGGCGTCGCCGACGATCTCGCACACCTACACCGCGGCGGGAGACTTCCAGGTCACGCTGACCGTCACCGACGACCAGGGCTGCTCGAACCAGCAGCTCTTCACCGGGCAGACGGCTGACTGCAACGGCTCGGGCTCGGCTCGGATGACCCAGACCGTTCAGGTGTCGGCGACCGACACTGCGCCGAATCTGAAGCTCAAGGGCAAGAAGCAGGAGCTCGCGAAGAAGGTCACGGTGACCGCGAAGACGACCGACGACACCGACGCCGTCGCCAAGGGCAAGCTCAGGATCGAGAAGAAGAGCGGCAAGTCCCAGAGCTACAAGCTGAAGAAGGCGAAGAAGTCGCTCGTAGGCGGCGAGAAGACCAAGATCAAGCCGAAGCTCCGGAAGAAGGCCTACAACAAGGCCAAGAAGGTGCTGAAGAACGGCGGCAAGGTCACGGCGAAGGTGAACGTGAAGGTCACCGACGCCGACGACGACACCGACAAGGACAGCGTCAAGGTCAAGCTGACGAAGCCCTAACCGGGCTTCGGCTCAGCGGAAGAGGTCCTCGCCGGCGGGCCGCTGGATCGCGGCCGCGCCGGGGCCGTCCGCGGCGGTCACGAAGCGGCCGAGGCCGCGGATGAGCGCGGCGGGGACGCCCGCGTCCTTGGCGCGGACGAGGTCCGCCGCCGCCGCCGCCTGATCGGCGATCGCGATCTCCGTCGCCTCGAGCTCGCGGCCGTCGCGGTCGGTGCGCCCGCGCCAGTCGTCGAGCGGGGCGAGCCCGGCGCAGCCGATCGCGACGTCGGCCTGGCCGAGCCGCCAGGGCCGGCCGAAGCTGTCGGCGACGACGACCGCGGGCCGGGCGCCGCACGCGACCTCGATCTCGGAGCGCAGCCGCCGCGCCGAGGAGTCGGCGTCCTCCGGCAGCAGCGCGACCGCGTCGGCGCCGCCGACGTTCGAGGAGTCGATTCCGGCGTTCGCGCAGATCCAGCCGCCGTTGGTCTCGGCGATCAGGACGCCGCGCTCGGCGCGGACGATCCGCCGGCTCTCGCGCAGGACCAGCTCGACTACGCGCGGGTCCTTGCCGTGCTTCGCGGCGAGCTCGCTCGCCCGCTCGCCCGGCGTGATCGACGCCAGGTCGACGACCCTGCCCTCGGCCTTGGAGACGACCTTCTGCGAGACGACGAGGACGTCGCCCGCCGCCGGCTCCGCCGCCGCCGCGAGCAACGCCCCGAGCGCGGCGCCCGGCTCGACCTCGGGCAGGCCCTCGACCGCGACGACCTCGATCCGAGCGCTCAGACCGACCCCCGCTTCGCCGCGGACTCGACGTCGCGGCGCAGCTCGGCGAGCTTCGCCGCCGTCCTCGGCGCCAGCCCCGAGTTGCGGTCGAGCGCCTGGCGCAGGACGGTCAGGTCCTCGTAGGTGTCGATGTCGAGCGAGAGCGAGTAGAGGCGCTCGACGGCGACCTCGTTGCCGAAGCCGCGGGCGAGCTTCTCGTGGCGCTCGCGGCTGCCCGGCCCGAACGCCGGCTCGATCGCGTCCGGGGGGCTCATGATGAGGGCGTTCGTCCCCGTGCCGTGGCGGTCCGGGACGATCGCCACCCGGCGCGGCTTGGCGCGGCGCAGGGCGCCGTCGAGCTCGGCCGGGTCGAGCAGGGGGCAGTCGCCGGGCAGCATCGCCACGCACTCCGCGCCCTCGGCGAGCGCGTGCTCGACCCCGAGCATCGCCGCCTTCGAGTGCGTCGTCCGCCGCTTGTCCGCGACGCCGATCCAGGGCACCTCGACGACCGGCAGGTCCCATTCGCGCGTCACGACGATGATCCGCTCGACGTGCGAGCTCTCGCCGATCGCCTCGAGCACGTCGCCGAGCATCTCCCTGCAGAGCTCCTGGCGCGCCTGGGGCGAGAGCGCCTTCGCGAGGCGCCGCTTCGCCTGCGAGAAGCGCTTCACGGGGACGATCGCGGTCGCGCGCACGCGTGCCTCAGTCCAGCGAGCGGGCGAACTCCAGCACCCGCTCGGCTAGTCCGCGGCGCGTCGCGACGGAGTCCCTCAGGGTCGGCGCGGACAGGGTGGCGAGGCCCTCGGGCGGGGGACCGGGGTCGCCGGAGTCGACGACGATCCCGTCGGCGAGCCCGGCGTAGAGCTCCGCGACCCCGGCGGCGCTCTGCTCGCGCCCGCTCGCCCGCATGAACTCGTCGGTGGGGCCCTTGACGACGCGCCCCGCCACGTACGGGCTGACCGCGACGACCGGCGCGTTGGACGCCTCGATCGCCTCGCGGACGCCGGTGACCGCGAGGATCGGCCCGATCGAGATCACCGGGTTGGAGGGGCCGACCACGATCGCGTCGGCAGCCCCGATCGCCTCGGTGACCTCGGCGCTCGCGGTGGCGGCGTCGATGCCCGCGAGCTCGACCTCCTCGATCACGGGCTCGGCGTGCTCGCGGACCAGGTACTCCTGGAGCCCGAGCCATCCGCCGGGGGTGCGCACCCGGGTCCGCACCGGCGCGTCGCACATCACCAGGACCCGGGAGCGTGCGCCGAGCGCGGCGGAGATCCGGAGCTGGGCATCGGTCTGGCGCTCGCCCGCCGCGAGCAGCTCGCGCCGGCGCAGGCACGTGGCGAGGTCGCGGTCGGAGAGGCCGAACCACTCCGGGGCGCCGAGCGCGACGAGCCGCTCGAAGACCGTGAAGGAGTCGCCGGCGATCCCCCAGCCGCGCTCCGCGTCGATCTCCCCGTTCAGCCAGTAGGTGACGAGGTCGGGGTCGGGGGAGACGTGCACGCCGAGCGCCTCGACGTCGTCGCCCGTGTTCACGATCACGGTGAGGTCGGCACCGAGCAGGTCCTGGAGCCCGGCGGCGAGCTTGGCGCCACCGGTGCCGCCGGCGAGGACGACCGCGCGCACTACCGCCCCGAGCGGCTCACCAGTCGCTGCCGTTCGGCAGACCGGTGATCTTGATCCCGGCGTGAGCCTTGTGGCGGACGTTGATCGAGATCAGGAGGGGCGTGAGCTGCTCGACGATCCGAGCGGTCTCGAGCGCGCCGGCGTTGATCGGGCGCAGCCCGTCGATCGCCGCGATCAGCTCGGCGACACGCGCCTTGTCGGCCTTGCGATCGCCGCAGACGAGCACGTCCTCGTCCATCTCCGCGTCGAGGTCGGAGAGGACGGGGGCGCCGACGCTGTGCAGGGCGGAGACCACCGCGACGCCGTCGGGGACCATCTCCTGCGCCTGCTGGGCGGCGGAGCCCTGCCAGACGCCGAGCGTGCGCGTCGCCTTGCCGCTGACCGCGGCGGCGAGCGGAACCGTGCAGTCGACCAGGATCTGGCCCTCGGCGAGCGCCCCGCGCAGGTTGTTGAGCGTCTCGGACTGGGCGCGGAACGGGACCGTGAGGAAGACGATCGGCCCGCGCGCCGCGGCCTCGCCGTTCTCGAGCCCCTCGACCTCGGCGCCCTCCACGGCTGCGGCGACCCTGCCGGCGGCCTCATCGGCGCGCGACGCCTGCCGCGAGCCGATCACGATCGGGACCCCGGCGCGCGCCCAGCGCAGCGCGAGGCCGTAGCCGAGCGCGCCGGTGCCGCCGAGGATCGGGATCGGGTCCAAAAGGAGCGGTGAGTCTATGCTCCGCCAAATGACCCCGCCGAATCCTCCGCTTCGCGTCCGATTCAGCTCGATCTCATCTGCATGAGATGCGACTAGAGGGACGAAGCGCCGTCGTCACCGGCGGCGCCAGCGGAATCGGCGCCGCGATCTCACGGCGGCTCGCTGCCGAGGGTGCCGCGGTCACGATCGCCGACCTGAACGAGGAGGGCGCCCGCGAGGTGGCCGGCGAGATCGACGCGGACGCCGTCGAGCTCGACGTCGCCGACCACGATGCGGTGACAAAGGTGGTCGGCGGGCTCGACCGGGTCGACATCCTGGTCAACAACGCCGGCACCGACGACTTCGCGTTCTTCACCGAGATCACGCCCGAGCGCTGGAAGCGGCTCGTCGCGATCAACCTCGAGGGAGTCTTCAGCTGCACGCAGGCCGTGCTGCCGGCGATGCAGCAGGCGGGCTACGGCCGGATTGTGAGCATCGCGTCCGAGGCCGGGCGGGTCGGGTCGAAGGGCTCGGCGGTCTACTCGGCGGCGAAGGGCGGGGTGATCGCGTTCACCAAGGCGATCGCGCGCGAGAACGGGCGCTACGGCGTGACGGCGAACGCGATCGCGCCCGGCCCGATCGAGACGCCGCTCCTGATGGGTGCGCTCGAGTTCGGCGCGATCGGGGAGAAGATCGTCGAGACGATGCGCAGCGCGACGCAGCTGCGCCGCCTCGGCCGGCCCGAGGAGGTCGCCGCGGCGGTCGCCTTCCTCGCCTCCGACGACGCCTCGTACGTGACCGGCGAGACGCTCGGCGTCTCCGGTGGCCTCGGGATGGTCTGATCGTGCCGCTCGAGCCCGGGATGAGCAACGAGCAGGAGTTCACGGTCGAGGATCGGCTCATCACCGACGTCGGCGGCACGATCGGCGCCCGGGTGCTCTCGACCCCGGGGATGATCGGGATGATGGAGTGGGCCGCGTCGGTGCTCTCCTTCGAGAACCTCGAGGAGGGCAAGGCGACGGTCGGCTTCGAGATCTGCGTGAAGCACGTCGCCGCGGCGATGGAGGGCTCCACCTGCCGCGTGCGCGCCGAGCTCCGCGAGATCGCGGACGGGCGCAAGCTGCGCTTCGACGTCGAGGTCACCGAGGGCGACCGCACGATCGGCGTCGGCACCCACGAGCGGCGCGTGATCCAGGTGGGGGGCGTGAAGAACGACTGAGCGGGTACTGGCTCGCTCGTGTGGACCAGGCAGAAGTTGACGACCGCCCTCGCGGCGGCCTCGATCGCCCTCGCGGGCTTCGCGGGCTGCGGCGGCGACGACGAGACCACGAGCGTCCCTGCCCCCGACCCCGAGGGCGCCACCGGCGCCTCGGGCGAGGCCAAGCAGGACGCAGAGAAGCCGGCCTCGGCGGCCAACCAGGAGGGGTCGGGCTCGGGCCTCGAGCAGGACATCGGCGGTTCCGACAGCGAAGGCACCGACACCGAGTCCGGCCAGCAGGGAACGATCGGGGACACGACCTCGGAGTAGGAGCGACCTGACCCTTCGGGGTCAGACCCCTCGGGTGGCAGGCCGACCTGTCCCTTTGGGGTCAGACCCCTCGGGTGGCAGGTCGCCGCCTAATCTGAGTACGTGAGCGAGCTGCCGCAGAGCGCGCGGATCCGGGAGGTCGGGCCGC
>DASUSH010000013.1:0-29400 GCA_036375215.1 Solirubrobacterales bacterium | reverse complement strand
GTGCGCGCGGATGTTGCGAACGGTCATCCCGACCCGCTGGGCGAGTTCGTCGATCGTCAGGTCCGCCGGTTGCGTGACGTTGCTCACCTGTCCAATCTTACGACGTTTGATGTGTCATGGATCGGTGTAACATAAAACCATGAGGGTGTTGATGCAGCCGTGCAAGCGAGGGAAGGACTCGTGATGGACCTGTTCGCGCAAGCCGACGCCCCCGCCGCGGGCGGCGCCGCCATCGGCCAGATCGTCATCGCCACCGTCATGGTCTCGGCGATCCTGGGCGGGGTGGCCTTCTTCCTGCTTCGCCACCGCGCCGGTCGCTCGACCATCCTGGCGGACGCGGCGGACCGCACCGGCCGCCTGCTGGGCCTGCCCTACTGGGCCGCCCTGCCCTCGGTGGTGCTCGTCGCGTCGCTCCTCGCCGCGGTCTTCGGCGTCTACTGGGACGTCTCGATCCACATCGACGAGGGCCGCGACGACGGGCCGCTCGCCAACCTCGCGCACTACCCCATCCTCTTCGGCCTGATCGGCATGCTCTGCGCGGGCTGGCTGGCGATGGCCCTGCCGCGGCCCGGCGACAAGCCCGGCCCCGCCGCGGTTCGCATCGCCGGCGACTGGTACGCCCCCGTGGGCGGCATCGTGGTCGCGACCTCCGCGGCCTTCGGCCTCGCCGGCTTCCCGCTCGACGACGTCTGGCACCGGATCTTCGGCCAGGACGTGACCCTCTGGGGCCCGACCCACCTGATGATGATCGGGGGCGCCGTCACCACGCTGATCGGGCAGGCGCTGCTCCTCACCGAGGGCCTCAAGTACGAGCGCGCCACGGGCACGCGCCCCGAGCGCCGCCTGCGCGACGTCGACCCCGGCCGCCTCGAGCGCGCCGTCGTCTGGGTCCGCCGCGTCTCGCTCGGCGGCGGGATCCTGATCGCGGTCGACGTCTTCGCGATGGAGTTCGACTTCGGCGTGCCGCAGTTCGCTGCGGTCTTCCAGCCGCTCCTGCTCGCGTTCGGCGCCGGCCTCGGCCTGGTCGCGACGCGACTCTGGGCCGGAAAGGGGGGAGCGCTCGCGGCGCTCGCCTTCTATTGCGTCGTGCGCGGCATCCTGACCGTCCTCGTCGGCCCGGTGCTCGGCGAGACCACGCCCGCGATGCCGCTCTTCCTGGTCGAGGCGATCTGCGTCGAGCTCGTCGCGCTCGCTTTCGCCGGCCGCGCGCCGCTCGGCGCCGGGCTCGCCGCGGGGACGCTCTGCGGGACCGCCGGGTTCGCCGGCGAGTGGGCCTGGTCGCAGGTCGTGATGCCGATCCCGTGGGAGCCCTCGCTGCTCCCCGAGGGGCTCATCTTCGCGATCGTCGGCGGCGTCGCCGGCGGCGTGCTCGGCGCGCTCCTCGCCTGCGGCCTGCGCGGCGCGATGCCGCGTCCGGGCATCACCCGGGCCGCGGCCGCCGGCTCGCTACTGGCGCTCGGCGCCGCCGCCGCGGTCGGGCTCTCGACCAGCGTCCCGAGCGGCGAGGCGCGCGTGACCCTCACGGAGACGCGGGCGGAACCGCGCGAGGTGATCGTCGAGGCGCGCTTCGAGCCGGGCCACCTCGCCGAGGACACGACCTGGGCCAACGTCACCGCCTGGCAGGGCGGTGGCCTCGAGGTCGAGCCGCTCGAGGAGGTGGAGCCCGGCGTCTGGCGCTCGTCCGAGCCCGTGCCCGTCGACGGCGAGTGGAAGTCGCTGATCCGCATCCACGACGGCAACGCGATGGGCGGCATCCCCGTCTTCCTCCCGGAGGACCCGGCGATCCCGGCGCCCGAGGTGGCGGCGTCGCCGAGCTTCACCCGCGAGGTCGTCCCGGAGAAGGAGATCCTGCAGCGCGAGGTGAAGGACGACGTCCCCGGCTGGACCTGGGGCGTGGCGTCCGGGGCGGTGCTCGCCCTCTACGTCGGCTTCGTCCTGATCGTCTGCTGGGGCGTCGGCCGCGTCGCGCGCCGCGAGGACGAGCCGCCGCCGAGTGCGGGCGCCGAGCGGGGCGCCTCACTGCGCCGGCCGGCTACGCCCACCCCCGCCGGCGCCTGACCCGACGGGGGCGGGCCCTCCCCGATGGCCGGAAACCCCCGCTAACGTTTGGCCGGGCATGGAACGGAGCTCCCTAGCCCAGCGTGGACGCGGCGCCACGAGAAGGATCGAGTCCGCCGTGCTCGTCACCGCGATGCTCGTCGGCGCCTTCTCGCTGTGGACGGTGATCCCGCTCGGTTGGCTGTGGATCGGCTCCCAGATCGTCGGCACGCAGGAGCCGCGGCTGTGGGCCTACTTCCTGGTGCTGGTGGGGATCACGATCTCGGTGATCGCCGTCGCCAAGATCCTCTCGCTGCTCAACCACCGCTACCTGTCGATCCACGAGGAGGACTTGGAGCCGGAGCGGAAGATCCCGCTCCCGTGGCTCGAGTCGATGCGCGACGAGCGCCACCAGACCCGCGCGACCGTCCTCGACACCGTGCTGGTGGCGAGCGCGGTGATGGCCGCGATCGCGCTCTTTATCTGGTTCGTCATTCTCGCCGAGTCCCCGCTTCCCAACCAGTGAGCACCGCCGGATAGGCCGCCGCGCGAACCGGCGCACCGCCCTCCAACGCGAAAGTACGGTACGCCCGTGTCTTCCACTTCGGGGGAGGTGGCAGAGGGGGGACCCGCGCTTCCGCGCGGCCCGCACAACCTGCCGCGATCCGAGATCCTCGCGTCGCAGCGGCTGAGGCTCGTCGACGCGATGCTGCGCGAGGTCGGCGCGCGCGGCTACGAGGCCACCACGGTCGGCGACGTCGTCGGCCGGGCCCAGGTCTCGCGGAACGCGTTCTACGAGCTCTTCGACGACAAGCAGGACTGCTTCCTGGCGGCCTGCGACGAGGTCGGCGAGCGCACGCTGGCGAGGGTCGACGCGCTCGCCTCGCAGCCGAGCTGGCTCGACGCCGCGCGCGTGGGCTTCGACGACTTCCTCGCCTGGTGGGACGCGCAGGCGGGGCTCATGGCCGCCTACCTGGTCGACATGCCGACCGCCGGGCGGGCCGCGCTCGAGCAGCGCGACCGCCAGGTCGCCCGCTTCACGGAGATCTTCGACTCGCTCGCCGCGCGCGCCCGCGAGGAGCAGCCCGAGCTGCCGCCTTTGCCCGAGCTCGCGGCCCGCCTCCTCGTCTCCGCGATCTTCGAGCTGCTCGGCCAGGAGATCCGTGCGGGCCGCGCGGCGAAGCTCGCCGAGCTCCGCCGGCCGCTCCTCGACTTCGTCGTCCGCACCCTCGCCGACGAGGAGACCGCGGTCCGGGCGGCCGGATGCTAGGCACCCCGCAGCTCGCCACCCGGATCCTCGGGCTGGGCGCGATCGTGCTCGCCGCGGTCACGCTCTCGATCGTCCTCTTCGGCGGCGAGCAGGACCGCTACGAGGTCACCGGCGAGTTCCGCAACGCGAGCCAGCTCGTCGGCGGCGAGCTGGTCGTCGTCGGCGGCGTCGAGGCGGGAACGGTCGAGCGGATCGAGCTCTCCGACGACAACCGGGCGCTGATCACCTTCACCGTCGAGGACGAGTTCGCCCCGCTCGAGCGCGGCACGGTCGCGACCGTGCGTTCGACCTCGCTGGCCGGCATGGCGAACCGCCGCGTCGAGCTCAGCCTCCCGGCCGCCGGCGAGGGCGGCGAGACGATCGACGACGGCGGCGTCCTCGACGAGTCCGAGACCGTCTCCGAGGTCGACCTCGACGAGCTCTTCAACACGCTCGACCCCAAGACCCTGGCCGACCTGAAGCGGGTGATCGCCGGGTTCGAGCGCGCCGGCTCCGGCCTCTCCGCGCAGGCCAACCGCGGCCTTCGCTACCTGAATCCGCTGCTCAGCACCTCGCGCCAGGTCCTCGGCCGGCTCAACTCGGACCGCGAGGCCGTGCGCCGCCTGATCGTCGACAGCTCCGAGCTCTCGAGCGCGCTCGCCGATCGCTCGCCCGAGATCGCCGAGCTCGTCGCCAATCTGAACACGGCGAGCGGGGCGATCGGGCGCCAGCGCGCGGCGCTCGCCTCCGCGATCGGGAAGCTGCCGGACTTCATGCGCGAGGCGAACACGACGTTCGTCAACCTCCGCGCCGCCGCCGACGACCTCGAGCCCCTGATCGACGCGACCGGCCCGGTCGCCGAGCGGCTCGGGCCCTTCTTCAGCGAGTTCCGCGGAGCCGCCCGCGGCGCCGTGCCGACGATCCGCGACCTCGAGCGGGTGATCCGCCGCGGCGGCCGAGCCAACGACCTGGTCGAGCTGACCAGGCTGACGGTGCCGCTCGCCGACGTCGCGCTCGGCGACGGCAGCCCGGACTGCGGCGAGGATCCGGCCACCGACTTCGGGAGCGCCGCCGACGACGACTTCCGGCAGGGGGCGCTCGGCGAGGCCAACTGCGCGCTTCGCAACTCGATGCCGGTCCTCTCCCACTTCCGTGCCTACACCCCGGAGCTGGTCGGCTGGTTCGACGACTTCTCGACGAGCGGCACGCTCGACGCCAGCGGCGGGATCGGCCGGATCGGCGGCACGTTCAACGTCTTCACGCCGAGCGCGAGCGGCGCGCCCGAGCTGCTCTCGCCCGTCGATCCCGCCGACGTCTACGGAGCCGCGGGCGCCGACCAGCTGCTCGACATGGACAACGACCAGCGCTGCCCGGGGGCGCTCGAGCGAGACCCGGGCGACGGGTCGACCACGTTCACCGACGGCGGCGCGCTCGACTGCGACCCGAGCCAGGTCCCGGTGGGCCCGTGAGGCGGATCCTGGCGATCGCCGGGTTGGTCGCGGTCGCCGTGACGGGCGTGCTCACCGCCGTCGCCGGCGCCGACGACACCCGCAGCTACCGGATCGAGCTGCTCAACGCGTTCGGGATCTACGAGGGCTCCGACGTCCGGATCGCGGGCGTGCGCACCGGGATCGTCACCGGCGTCGACATCAACGAGGCGAAGCGCGCCGAGGTGACCTTCGAGCTCACGGGCGAGCTCGCCGAGCTCGGCGATCGGACGACCTGCACGACCGAGCCCCAGTCCCTGATCGCCGAGTTCTTCATCGATTGCGCGCCGAAGGGGGAGCCGATGGCCGAGGGGGAGATGATCCCGGCCGCGCGCGTCGAGCAGTCGATCCAGCCCGACCTCCTCTTCAACACCTTCCGCGAGTCCTACCGGGAGCGGGCCCGCCTGATCGTCAACGAGCTGGGGACCGCGATGGCGGCCAACCCCGAGAACCTGAACGAGGCGATCCGGCTGAGCGTCCCGGCGCTCGCCGACTTCCGCGGCGTGACCAGGATCCTCGCCCGCCAGCGCTCCGAGCTGGACCGGCTGAACGTCGGTGCCGAGCGCGTGATCGGCCGCCTCGCCGCGCGCCGCGACGACGTCGTCGGCGCGGTGGCCGAGGGCCGCGACGCGGCCGAGGCGGCGGCCTCGCGGCGCGGCGACCTGTCCACCGACGTCGACCGCCTCGACGACTTCCTCGCCGAGCTGCGCCCGACGCTCGCGGAGCTCGGCGAGACCGCCCGCGCCGGGACTCCGCTGCTCGCCGGGCTGCGCGAGGCGGCGCCCCCGCTCGACGAGCTCTCGGCACGCCTGCCGGCGTTCAACGCGGCGGGCGGTCGCGCGATCACCGCCCTCGGCCGCGCCGCGCGCCCCGGCCGCGAGGCCCTCGTCAGCGGCCGCGACGAGATCGACGACCTCGCCAAGGCCGGCCGCAAGGCGCCGGCGACGGCCGAGATCCTGGGCGATTTCCTCGCCGACCTCGACGACCCCCGCCGCTCGGTCGAGGAGGACGGCCGCGCGGCGCGCAGCTGCGACGACCGCACCCGGCCCTGCTGGGCGACCGGCCGCGAGGGCCCGACGGGCTACACGGGGCTCGAGGCGCTCGTCAACTACATCTACTACCAGTCCGGCGCGGTCAACCAGTTCGACTCCTTCGGCCACTTCCTCCAGTTCAACATCTCCGACGCCGGCGGGATCGGGCGCTGCGGCGGGTTCAACGCCGGCCCCGCCGCCCCGGCCCGCGGCGGCGGCGAGACGACGGACATCACCGAGGTCGAGAACTGCGTCAGCTGGGTCGGCAAGAACCAGCCCGACATCAGCTACGACCTCGGGCTGCCGCGCTACGACAACTCGGTCTGTCCCGAGGGGTCGACCGACCTCGACCTCTGCGACCCGGCCATCTCGACCCACGACGGCGACGGGCGGCTCCCGGCGGACGGGAACACCCGGGCGGTGGGCGGCGCGCCGGCGACCGCGCCGGCCGGGGCCGGTGGTCCCGGCGAGGGCTCGGGCGGGTCCCCGGCGGCGCCGCCGGAGTCGCCGGCGGGGCCGCTCCCCGGGCTGCCGGGCGAGGAGCAGGCCACCCAGGGCCTCGAGAACCTGCTCGGTCTCCCCGGTGGCGTCGCCGACGACCTCGGCAAGGGCGTCGGCGGCCACGGGCACGGCGGCGGCAACGGGCACGGCGGCAGCGGCGGCGCCTCGCAGGCGACCGAAGAGCTCCTCGACTTCCTCTACGGCAGCTGATGCAGCCCCGCACCCGGACAAGCTCGCTCGCCGCCTCGCCGACGCTGGTCGGCGCGGTCACGGTGCTGGTCGCGGTCGTCGCCGTCTTCCTCTCCTACAACGCCAACCAGGGGCTCCCGTTCGTGCCCGTCTACCGGGTCGCGGTCGAGATCCCCAACGCGTCGCGCCTGATCGAGTCGAACGAGGTGCGGATCGGCGGGCACCGGGTCGGGGTGATCGAGGCGATCAGCCCGGTCTCCACGGAGGGCGACAAGGCGGTCGCCCGCGTCGCGCTGAAGCTCGACAGGGCGGCGCAGCCGATCCCCCAGGACTCGATCTTCCGCGTCCGCTACCTCTCCACGTTCGGGCTCAAGTACCTGGAGATCATCCGCGGCACCGGGCCGGCGGCGCCCGAGGGGTTCGTCTTCGACGGCGGTGACGACGCGGGCCGCCCCTGCGAGCTTCCCGTCCAGCTCGCCGGCTTTTCCGACCGGATCCCCGCGACCGCCCGCAACGGCTGCTTCCAGCCGCAGGAGGACTTCGACGACCTCGGCAGCGGCGTCGACGCCAGGTCCCGCGAGGACCTCCGGGCGGTGCTGACCGAGCTGGGCGGCGGCGTGGCCGGGCGGGGCCCCTCGGTGGGCGCCGCGATCGAGGTGGCGCCGCCGCTCCTCGAGGACCTGGCACCGGTCGCCCGCACGCTCGCCGCCGACTCGACCCGGCTCGATCGGTTCGTGCGCGCGCTCGAGCGGACGGCGAGCGCCGTCGCCCCGGTCTCCACCGAGCTCGCCCAGGGCTTCGCCAACGCCGCGGTCGCGTTCGAGGCGATCTCGCGGGACCCGGCCGCCGTCCAGGCGTCGATCTCGGAGGCGGCGCCGCTGCTCACCGACGGCGTCGCCCGTCTCGCCCGCGCCCGGGCACTGCTCGCGGACACGGCCGAGCTCGCCCGCCGGCTCGAACCGGGCGTCCGCGACCTCGGGCCCACCCTGCCCGTGCTGAACGACGCGATCGAGGTCGGCACGCCGGTGCTCGACCGGGTGCCGGGCACGGGGCGCAAGCTGCGGGCGGCCCTGGTCGCGCTGCGGCGCCTGGTCGACCAGCCCTCGACCGGCGTCGTGCTCGAGCGGCTGCGGGACACCTTCGACCAGGCGCTGCCGCTCGCGGCCCACGTCGCCCCGGCGCAGACCGTCTGCAACTACTGGAACTACACCTGGACCTTCCTCGGCGAGCACCTCAGCATGCGCTCCTCCACGGGGTACTCGCAGCGCAACATCATCACCCAGCAGGAGGGGATGAGCCCGGGGCCGCTCAGCATCGGGGGCACCCTCGTCAACTTCCCGAAGCAGGCGAAGGCGCCGCTCGCCGCCTACTCGGGGCTGCCGGCGGACGGGCTCGCCGGCGAGTTCAGCCCGCACCCGGGCATGTTCGAGCCGCGCGAGCTCCCGATCGGCCACGCCCCGATCAACGCGCCGCACGGCCAGCTCACCGACGAGTACCCCGACTGCGCGACGGGCCAGCTCGGCTACCCGCTCGGCGAGCTGCTCCTGCCCAACCAGCCGTACTTCGCCCCGGGGATCGCGGTCGGCGACTACCCGGGCTCGCTCGGGCCGACCACCGCCTACTTCCGTCCCGACGGCAGCCGCGTGCTGCGCGACACCCGCGTCGAGGCGCGCGCGCCGACCACCTGGGGGCTCGGGCGATGAGGGGCCTGCACCAGCGCCGCTTCCCGAACTGGGCGCTCGGGTTCGTCGCGATCGTCGTGACGGTGGCCGGCGTCCTCTTCGCCTTCTACGGCGAGCTGCCGTGGTCGAAGGGCTACGAGCTCGAGGCGGTCTTCCCGCGGGTGCAGGGCCTCAACCCCGACTCGCCGGTCCGGGTCGCCGGCATCGACGTCGGCGAGGTGACCGCGGTCGAGCACGCCGCCGCGGCCCCCGGGTCCGCGGCGGGCTCCGCGAGCGAGCGCGCGGAGAACCCGGCCGGGGCGACGGTCGTGACCATGGAGCTCGCCGACGAGGCGCTGCCGATCCACGCCGACGCGACGCTGCGGATCCGGCCCCGCCTGTTCCTCGAGGGCAACTACTTCATCGAGCTCGAGACCGGCAGCCCGTCGGCCCCCGAGCTCGATGACGGCGCGACGATCTCCTACACGCGGACCTCCGCGCCGGTCCAGCTCGACGAGGTTCTGACCTCGCTCGACGCCGGCGTCCGCGAGGACCTCCAGGTGGCGCTCGACGAGCTCGGCGGCGCGCTCGTCGACGAGGGCGGCGCCGAGGGCCTGCGCGAGGTCATCCGCTCCTCCGGCGGCGCCGCGAAGCAGACCGCGATCGTGAACGAGGCCCTGCTCGGGACCGAGCCGGGCGACCTCTCCGGCCTCGTCCGCAACCTCCAACGGGTCACCGCGGCCCTCGACCGCAACGAGCCCGCGCTGCAGGGCCTGATCTCGAACGGGAACGAGGTCACCGGCGCGCTCGCCGCCGAGGGCGCCGCGCTCGAGCGGTCGGTCGCCGACCTGCCGGGCACGATCGACTCCGCGCGCCCGACGCTCGACGCGCTCAACGCGTCGTTCCCGCCCGCCCGCGCCTTCGCGCGCGACGCCCTGCCGGGCGTTCGCGCGCTGCCGGCGGCGCTCGACGCCACGACCCCGCTCCTGCGCCAGGTCCGCGGCCTCGTCTCCGAGGACGAGCTGCGTGGCGGGCTCGCCGACCTCCGGCCGGCGATCCCGCGGCTCGCCTCGCTCACCCGCGACACCACCGGGCTGCTCGCCGAGGCGCGGCTGCTCTCGAGCTGCTTCAGCGAGGTCGTGATCCCGTGGTCGCACATGACGGTGCCGGACCCCGAGACCCCGCCGCGGGGCGAGATCTACAAGGAGACGGCGTGGGGCCTCACCGGGATCTCGGGCGAGAGCCGCAACTTCGACGGCAACGGCCCCTGGGCGCGCGTGCTCAGCGGCACCGGAACCAACCTCACCGTCCTGCCGCCGCTCGAGGGCACGAGCGACCAGGTGCTCGGCTTGACCCCCTTCCCCCTGCTCGGCGCGCGGCCGGCGATCGACTCCTCCGCGCACACGCCGCTCCGCCGCGACGTCGCCTGCGAAGGCAACGATCCCCCGAACCTCGCCTCCGGGCAGGCCGCCCCGCCGCCGGAGCAGCGCTCGCTGGACGGGCTCGCCGGGGACGTCGAGCTGACCGCCGCGCAACAGCGGCGGGTCGACGCCGCCGCCGCGCGGCTCGACCGGGCGCGGGAGATCCTCGCCGCGCCGGACACCGGCGGGGCCGAGGCGCGGCGGGCGGGCTCGATCAGCGCGCGGGCGCGGGCGGAGGTCGAAAGCGCGCTCGCCGAGGCGCTCGGCTGGGAGGACCTGCTCGGCAGCGTCGAACCGGGGGCGGGGGAGGGCTGATGGCGGCGTTTCGCCGGCAGGCGCGGTGGCTGATCGCGATCTTCGTCCTGGTCGTGCTCGCGCTCGGCTGCAGCTACGTGATCATCCAGAGCCAGCGGGTGCGGATCCCGATCCTCGAGGAGCGCCCGTTCGAGCTCAAGGCCGAGTTCGAGTCGACGCTCGCGGTCGAGCCCGGGCAGGGCCAGTCGATCCGCGTCGCCGGGGTCAAGGTCGGCGACGTCACCGACGTCGAGCTCGAGCAGGGGCGCGCCGTCGCCACGTTCGCGATCGACCGCGACTTCCTGCCGGTCTACCGCGACGCGACGATCCTGATGCGGCCGCAGACGCCGCTCAAGGACATGTTCTTCGAGCTCGATCCCGGCAGCCGGGAGGCGGGCGAGTTCGACGAGGGAGCGACGATCCCGGTCTCGAACACGCTCCCGGATATCAACCTGGACCAGATCCTGAGCGTGCTCGACACAGACAGCCGCGCCTACCTGCGGCTGCTCGTCGTCGGTCTCGGCGAGGGCCTCGAGCGGCGCGACTCCGACCTCGGCCGAGCGCTCGGCTCGCTCGGGCCGATCAACCGCGACCTGCGCAGGGTGAGCGGCGCGGTCGCCGCGCGCGACGAGTCCCTCGCCCGCCTGGTCCACAACCTGAACGTGCTCACCGGGGCGGTCGGCCGCCGCGACGAGGACCTCGCCGAGCTCGTCGAAACCTCGAACGCCGCACTCGGCGCGATCGCGACCGAGGCGCCCGACCTGCAGCGCGCCACCGCCGGGCTCCCCGAGACGCTGGCGACCGCGCGCCGCACCCTCGGCGACACCGAGCCCTTCGCCCGCGAGCTCGGCCCGACGCTCGACGAGCTGCGGCCGTTCGCGCGCCGGCTGGAGCCGGTGGCGGGCTCGACCCGGGACCTCGCCCGCAGCGCGACCCCGGTCGTCCGCGACCGGCTGCGCCCGCTGGCGCGCGAGCTGCGCCACGCGGCCCCCGACCTGCGCTCGGCCGCCGACTCCTACTCGACGGCAGCGCCCGACCTGGTGCGGGTCGCGACCAAGGTCAACGTGCTCGGCAACATGGTCGCCTACAACCCGCGCGGGGCCGAGCCGCCCGGCACCGGGCGGCGCGACGAGGGGTACCTGTACTGGCTCGGCTGGTTCGCCCACAACGGCTCCAGCCTCTGGAACGGGCAGGACGCGCACGGGCCGATGCGCCGGCTCTACCTGACCGCGAGCTGCGGCAACTTCTTCGACTTCCTCCAGGCTGGTCCAGGCGGACCGGTCGTGGCCGGGGTGCTGACCGGGTTCGGCTCCCTGTTCGAGCCGGGGGGACCGTGCGAGCGATGACCGTGAGGGCCGGCTGATGGAGAAACAGGCACCCAGCCTCGGCCGGATCCTGGTCGCCCTCGGCTTCGCGCTCTCCTGCTTCGGCCTCTTGCTCTTCCTCTGGGTCGCCTTCGGCGGCCCGACGCCGCTCGCGGCCAAGGACTACCGGATCACCGCCTACTTCCCCGAGGCGACCTCGCTCGCGCTCGAGTCGGACGTGCGCGTCGGCGGCGTCTCGGTCGGCACGGTGAAGTCGATCGAGCTCGCCCCGCCCGACATGCGCGTGAACGGCAAGGACACCACCGCCGCCGAGCTGCAGATCGAGCCGGAGTTCGCCCCGATCAACTCCGATGCCCGCGCGATCGTCCGCCAGAAGACCCTCCAGGGGGAGGCCTACGTCGAGCTGACGCCGGGGACGGAGTCGGGCACGGGCGGGGAGGAGGAGCCGTCGGTCGCGCTCGGCAGCGCGGCGAACGTCTCCGACGCCGAGGCCGCGGCCGCGCAGCCGGTGAGGGAGGGCGGCAGCCTCGGCATCGGGGCGGTCGAGGAGGCGACCCAGTTCGACGAGATCCTGAACGCGTTCGACGAGCGCACGCGCGAGGCGAGCCGCCGGCTGCTCGCCAGCTCGGCGGAGTCGCTGCGGGGCCGGGGGACGGACCTCTCGGACGGGCTCGGCAACCTCGGCCCCTTCCTCTCGGACGCGGCCGAGATCACCGCGACCGTCCGCTCCGAGCGGCCCGCCGTGCGCGGCCTCATCCGCGACACCGGCGCGGTCTTCGAGTCGCTCTCGGCGGATGACCGCGCGCTCGCCGGCGCGATCGCGGGCACCGAGCAGACCTTCGGCGGTCTCGCCGACGCGAACGAGCCCCTCGCCGAGACGCTGCGGATCCTGCCGACGTTCGAGCGCGAGGCCGATCTCACCCTGGAGCGCCTCGACCGGCTCGGGGCGAAGGCGCGGCCCGTCGTCGCGAAGCTGCTGCCGGTCGCCCCCGACGTGCCGCCGACCCTGCGCTCGGTGCGCCGCCTCGCGCCCGACCTGGAGAGCGCCCTGCGCGAGACCGGACCGCTGATCGACGCCGCCGAGGACGGCCTGCCCGCGCTGCGCGGGACGCTCACCGGCCTGCGCCCGGTCTTCGACGCGCTCGACCCGTTCGTCGCGGAGCTGAACCCCGTGCTGACCTACCTGCGCGCCTTCCGCGAGCGGGTCGCGACGTTCTTCTCGAATCCGCACATCGGCCTCGCCGGCAGCCTGCCCGAGATCCCGAACCAGCCCGCGCCGCGCCACGCCCTGCGCGTCCTCTTCCACTTCAGCCCCGAGAGCATGTCGATCCACCCGACCCGGCTCAACACCAACCGCGGCAACGCCTACATGCGCCCCGACGGCTACGTGGAGGGCCTCGACGATCTCTACATCCCGAGCTTCGACTGCAAGAACACCGACTACACGTTCGAAAGCCAGGACCCCGACGAGGAGCTGCGGCTCGCGACGGTCGCCAACGAGACGTTCCAGTCCGACGGCAAGCAGCCGGAGATCGGCTACGACTACTCGAGCTGCGGCATCGGCAAGGCGTTCCAGAACTTCGGCGGCGGCCGCGCACCGCAGCTGTTCGCGGACCCGTAGACCGACCTGTCCCTTTGGGGTCAGACCCCTCAGGTGGCAGGTCGGCCCGTTTGCTCCTCCTGCGCCGCGCCGTCGCGCTTCCGCGCCATGTCCACCTGCCCGCGCCACTCCGGCTTCGCCATCAGGATCTGGAGGTCGCTGATCCGGCCCTCGCGGAAGCCCGCTTCGGAGGCGGCGAGCCAGATCTCCCACATGCGGCGGAAGCGCTCGTCGTAGCCGAGCTCGGCCAGCTTCGGGGTGGCGGCGAGGAAGCGGCGGCGCCACTCGGCGAGGGTGAGGGCGTAGCTCGAGCTGATGTCGTCGAGCCAGACGGTGCGCATGTCGGTGTGGCGGGACACCGAGCGGGCGATCGCCTCGCGGGAGGGGAGGCAGCCGCCGGGGAAGATCAGCTCCATCGCGAAGCTGCGCGAGGCCTTCTCCGCCTCGAAGCCGCGATCGTCGACGACGATCGCCTGGCAGAGGAAGAGGCCACGCGGGCCGAGCAGCTCGGAGCAGCGCTTGAAGTACGTGTCGAAGTACTCCCAGCCGACCGCCTCGATCATCTCGATCGAGACGAGCTTGTCGTAGGTGCCGGTGAGGTCGCGGTAGTCGGCGCCGAGCACCGTGATCCGGTCCTCGAGCCCCGCGGCTCGCACGCGCGCCTCGGCGTACTCGCGCTGCTCGCGGGAGATCGTCGTTGTCGTCACCCGGCAGCCGTGGCGGCTCGCCGCCCAGATCGCCATCCCGCCCCAGCCGGTGCCGATCTCGAGCAGGTGGTCGTCGGGCGCCAGCTCGAGCCTCGCGCAGATCCGCTCGAGCTTCGCCGCCTGGGCCTCCTCGAGCGTCGCCCCCTCGTGCTCGTAGAGGGCGGAGGAGTAGAGCATCGCCTCGCCGTCGAGGAAGGCCTCGAACATGTCGTTGCCGAGGTCGTAGTGCGCGGCGATGTTCCGGCGCGCCCCCCTGCGGGTGTTGAGCAGGGGGAGGCGGGAGACGCGCTGGACGGGCCGCACGAACGGCGCGAGCCGGCGCCGGATCGGATCGGCGCGGTTCACCTCGCGGGCGCCGATCCGCAGGAGCGTCACCAGGTCGCGGGAGTCCCACATCCCCTGCGCGTAGGTCTCGGCCATGCCGACGCTCCGGTCGCGCAGCAGCCGCGCGTAGACCGCGGGCGAGCGGATCGTCATCTCGGACTCGCGCTCGGCGCGCCGCGGGCCGAAGCGGAAGCGCCGGCCCGAGAACTCCTCGTTCAGCTCGACCCGTCCCTCGCTCATCCGCGCGAGCAGCGCGTGCGCGGCCCGGCGCGCCAGCTCCTCCTTCATCGCGACCCCCCGGCGGGGCGGGGGAGGAGGGGGAGGCCCAGCAGCCTGAGCCGCGCCGCGTTCCAGTAGATCCGCGCCAGCGCCGCGAGCGTCTGCGGCGGATAGCGCAGGAGCGCGCGCGTCATCTGCTTGCGGGTAAGCGATCGACGGTCGAGAGCGAGCCGGGCCTCGAAGACGCGCTCGGAGGCCTCGATGTTCGCGATCTCGATCTCGAGCCGCTCGCCGGGCTGGTCCGCGCGCCACTCGTAGACCTGGTCCATCGCCATGAACGGGGACACGTGCAGCCGCTTCTCGCTGCGCCCCTCGATCCGCTCCGAGCCCGGCTCGCGCTCGAGCACGTAGTGGGCTCGCTCTCGCCAGGGGGTGTTGGTGACCTCGGCCATCAGCGCCTGCACGGTCTCACCGTGCGGGTCGTACAGGTAGAAGAAGCTAACCGGGTTGTAGCCGAATCCGAGCATTCGCGGCATCGTCAGCAGCCGCACCGGGCCCTCCGGCCGGCCCGAGGTGGCGCGCTCGACCAGCTCGCGGGCCTCGTCGGCGAGTGGACGGGCCGGATCGTAGAGATGGTCCCGACGATCGAAGCCGATCGGCGCGCGTGGCCGCGACGAGAACAGCGGGTGCGCCTCGAAGGCGCCGGTGAGCTCGTCGAGGTCGAGGAGCAGGAAGAGGACGGGGTACGAGAAGGCGTGCCCGCGCGGTCGCAGCCGGCGATGGTGGATGTGGCCCGTGTAGATCGCCGAAGCGGTCACGCCGCCAGCGCGGGGGCGGCGACGAGCGGCTCGCGCGCTCGCTCGAGGGCTCCCATTCGCTCGCATGCCCGCAGCGCGCTCCAGACCCCGTCCTCGTGGAAGCCCCAGCGCCAGTAGGCGCCGCAGAAATGGGTGCGGCGGGCGCCGCTCAACTCGCCCCATCGGTGCTGGGCGGCGATCCCCTCCGGCGTGAAGACCGGGTGCGAGTACTCGAAGCTCCGGATCACCCGGCGCGGATCGATCCGCGCGCTCTGGTTGAGGGTGACGAGGAAGCGCCGCTCCGAGATCAGCGATTGGAGGCGATTCATGTCGTAGGTGACCGTGGTCGTCCCCGTGGGCCTCTCGGTGAGGTGGAAGTTCCAGCTCGCCCATGCCGCGCGCCGTCGCGGCATCAGCCCGGTGTCGGTGTGCAGGACCGCCTCGTTTCGCTTGTACGGGATCGCGCCGAGGACCTCGCGTTCGGCGTCGCTCGGGTCGGCGAGCAGCGCCAGCGCCTGATCGGAGTGGGTCGCGATCACGACCTCGTCGAAGCGCTCGCTGCCGTCATCGAGCTCGATCGAGACGCTGCCGCCGTCGCGCCGGATCGAGCGCGCCGGGGTGCGGGTGTGGACGCGGTCCGCGAACGGCTCGATCAGCGCCTCCACGTAACGACGGGCGCCGCCGGCGATCGAGCGCCAGCGGGGGCGGCCGAGGAGCTGGAGGGCGCCGTGATTGTCGAGGAACTCGGCCAGGAAGCTCGCCGGGAAGCTCTCCATCTGCGCCGGGTCGGCCGACCACACGGCGGCGGCCTGGGGAACGATCAGCCGCTCGACGAAGTAGCGGGAGTAGCCGCGGTCGCTGAGGAAGGACTCGACCGAGGGCCCCGATCCGTTCGCGCCGACGAGGCCGCGGGCCTCGCGGAAGAAGCGCACGAGCTCGTAGAGCATGCGATGGAAACGGGGGTCGACGATGTGCGAGCCCTTCGCGAACAGGCCGAGGGGACGGGTTGAGAACTCGAAGTCGCCGGCTTCGTCGGCGACCGAGAAGCTCATCGTGGAGGGCTGGCTCGCGACCCCGAGCTCGGCGAGCAGCCGCTCGAAGTTCGGGTAGTTGCGGTCGTTGAAGACGATGAACCCGGTGTCGACGTCCCAGGCGCCGGCCTCGGTCTCGACGCGCACCGTGTTGACGTGGCCACCGTGGTGATCGCCGGCCTCGAACACGGCGATCTCGTGCCCGGCGCGGTGGAGCTCCCGCGCCGCGACGAGGCCCGAGACCCCGGCCCCGACGATCGCTACCCGGGGGCTCACCGGGCCGCCCCTGGCGCCAGCGTCATGCGCGGCACGGCATCGATGCCGGCGATCGAGGCGAGCTCCGCGTAGAGCCGCCGCCCGGCGCTGGCGCCGGCGTGCGTCCACGGCAAGCGGTGCGTGGGCCGAGGACGCCGATCGTGCCAGAAGGCGCCGGGGCGGGCGTGCGCCGCCCCGCCGGCGAGCAGCCAGAGCGCCGTGTCGGCGCCCTGGGCGGTGTCGCGCAGGAACGGGCGCAGGGCGCGATGGAAGCCGGGCAGCGACGCCTCCAGGCCAGGCGTGTCGACCCAGCCGGGGTGCAGCGAGGAGTAGGAGACGCCGCTGCCCCGCTGCCGTCGCGCGAGCTCACCGGCGAGCATCACCTGCAGCCGCTTGGCGTGCGCGTAGAAGCGGGGGCCGTCGAACGACCTGCGCTCGAGCTCGAGGTCGTCGAGCTCGGCGCGGGCGGTGTACATGCCGCCGGAGGAGACGAAGACGACGTCGGCTTCGTTGCCGCGCCGGAGCGCCGGCTGCAGCAGCGATGTGAGCAGGAGCGGACCGAGCACGTGGGTCGCGAAGGTGAGCTCGTGGCCCTGGGCGCTGCGCTCGCGCTCGGCGGTGAGGACGCCGGCGTTGTGGACGATCCCGTCGAGGGCCTCCATCCGCTCGCTGAAGGCGGCCGCGAAGCGGTGGATCGCTTCGAGGTCGGAGACGTCGCAGAGCCACAGCGCGACCTCACCGTCGCCACCGGCCTCGAGTACGCGGCGGCGCGCCGCCTCGCCCCGCTGCGCGTCGCGGGCGAGCATGTGAACCTCGGCCCCGGCGGCATGGAGGCTGTGACAGAGCGCCTCGCCGATGCCGGAGCTGGCGCCGGTGACGAGGATCCGCCGGCCGGCCAATCTCCGCGACGCGATCGGGTCCCACGAGCGCTCCCGCACCCGGTACCCGAGCACCGAGTAGCCCGGCGCCACCGCGAAGTCCATCCCCCGATCGAGCAAATCGCCGATCACCGCTCGGCTCCTCCGCGGCGAAGTCCCTGCTGCGCCTCGAGCTCGAGTCGCGAGCGGCGCTCGACGACGATGCCCCAGACGATCAGCCAGAGGGCGCAGGCGACGAGGGCGAAGACGACCGTGCCGTAGATGAAGATCCCGGCGTTGCTCATCGCCCTCCCCTCCCGCCCGGAACGAGGAAGGCGCCGAGGGCGAGGATCGAGGGCACCCAGATTCCGACGAAGATCCCCTCGCTTTCATCGCCGCCGAAGAAGAGCGCCACCGAGAGGCCGAAGGAGAGGAGCGCCGCCGCGAGGATCAGTCCCCGGGCGATGCCCGTGTGCTTGTCGCTGCTCATGTCAGTGTCCGATCCGTCGTGGTTTTCGACGCGGGCTTCCTTGACGGAGCGGTCGCGTCCGGCTAGTGTGAGAGATTGTAGAAGGTTTGTCAAATGTCTGTCCATAGATCACCAGATAGCCCCGGTCCCCCCCTGCTGCGCATCGGCGAGCTGAGCAGGCGCACCGGAGTCAGCCCGGACACCCTGCGCGCCTGGGAGCGGCGCTACGGGCTGCTCGAGCCGGCTCGCAGCGAGGGCGGCTTCCGTCTCTACGGCGAGGCCGACGAGGCGCGCGTGCGGACGATGAAGTCGCTGCTCGGCTCGGGGATCTCCGCGTCGGAGGCGGCGCGCGGGGCGCTGGCGGCGCCGGCGCCCATCGGCGCGCCGGCGCAGGCGCCGGGCCCGCTCGCGGATCGGCTCCGCGACGCGCTCGAGCGCTACGACGAGGCGGCTGCGAACGCGGTTCTCGACGAAGCGGTCGGCTCGCTCTCGATCGAGTCGCTGGCGGCCTCCGTCGCGCTACCGACGCTCGAGGAGATCGGCGCGCGCTGGTCACGGGGGGAGGTCTCGGTGGCCCAGGAGCACTTCGCCAGCAACCTCCTGCGTGGCAGGTTGCTCGGCCTCGCCCGCGGGTGGGGTGGTGGCGCGGGGCCGCTCGCGTTGCTCGCCTGTCCGCCCGGGGAGCTCCACGACCTCGGCCTGATCGCCTTCGGCCTAGCGCTGCGCTCGCATGGGTGGCGGATCACCTACCTGGGGCCCGACACGCCGGTCGAGACCGTCACCGAGGCGGCGGCGCGGCTCGAGCCGGCGCTGGTCGTGCTGGCCGCGCTCGGCCCGGAGCGGTTCGAGGCGGCGGCGGAGGCGATCGCGGCGCTCGGCTCCCGGCACCCGGTCGCGCTCGGCGGCTCCGGCTCCGGCGCCGAGCTCGCCGAGCGGCTCGGCGCCCGCGCGCTGACCGCTGGGCCGATCGAGGCCGCCGCCTCGGTCGCCGGCGCATCCGCGCCCGCCTGATCCGCGCCGCCGCGCTCCAGGTTGAAATAGGGTTCGCGCCGCGAGCAATGGCCAGCGTCCGGGAAGCCTCATTCGACCTCTTTCGCGCGAGCGGGATGACGACGATCTTCGGCAATCCCGGATCGACGGAGCTGCCGATGCTGGCCGACTTCCCCGACGACTTCACCTACGTCCTCGGGCTGCAGGAGGCGGTGGTCGTCGGCATGGCCGACGGCTTCGCCCAGGCCTCGGGCCGGCCCGCGCTCGTCAACCTGCACACGGCGCCCGGGGTCGGCAACGCGATGGGGGCGATCTTCAACGCGCAGGCGAACCACTCGCCGGTCGTGATCACCGCCGGCCAGCAGGCCCGCTCGATGATGACGATGCAGGCGAACCTCACCAACCGCGACGCGATCCGGATGCCGCACCCGCTCGTCAAGCGCAGCTTCGAGGTGCCGCGCGCCGAGGACACCCCGCTCGCCCTCGCCCAGGCGATCCATCACGCGTCGCTGCCGCCGCTCGGGCCGACCTTCGTCTCGATCCCGATGGACGACTGGACCGCGGAGGTGGACGACGACGCGGCGCGACACGCGATCGCGCGCTCGGTCACCGGCCGCGCCTCCGCCGACCCCGCCGCGATCAGCGACCTCGGCGAGCGGCTCGCGAACGCCTCCAACCCGGTCTTCGTCGCCGGCCCCGAAATCGACGCGAGCGGCGCCTGGGACGCCGCGGTCGCGCTCGTGGAGCGCCAGAAGCTGCCGGTCTGGGCGACCCCGGCGCCGGGCGGCGGGCGGATCGGCTTCCCCGAGGACCACGGGAACTTCCGCGGCATCCTGCCGCCCGCGGTCGGCCCGGTCTCGGAGACGCTCGCGGGCCACGACCTGATCGTCTGCGCGGGCACCTCGGTCTTCCCCTACTACCCGAACATCCCGGGACCCTTCCTGCCCGAGGGCGCGGCGCTGGTCGCGATCACCTCCGACCCCGACGAAGCGGCCAGGGCGCCGATGGGGGAGGCGATCGTCGCCGACGTGAAGCTCTCGCTGGAGGCGCTCGGCGCCGCCGCCGGCGACTCCGAGCGCCCCGCCCCCGAGCCGCGCTGGCCGGCCGAGGACCCGCCCGAGTCCGACCCGATCAACCCGGCGGCGGCCTTCGAGGCGCTCGCGGAGGTCTTCCCCGAGGACGGGATCGTCGTGCTCGAGTCGCCGTCCTCGACGCTCGCGCTTCGCAACCGGCTGCGCCTCTCGAGGCCGGGCAGCTACTACTTCGGCGCCGGCGGCGGGCTCGGCTTCGGCCTCTCCTCCGCGGTCGGCGTCCAGCTCGCCCAGCCCGACCGCCCCGTGGTCTGCGTGATCGGCGAGGGCTCGGTGCAGTACGCCGTGACCGCCTTCTGGACCGCCGTCGCCTACGAGGTTCCGGTGACCTTCCTCATCGTTCGCAACGAGGAGTACGGGATCCTCAAGTGGTTCGCCGGGCTCGAGGGGGTCGAGGGCGCGCCGGGGCTCGACCTGCCGGCTCTGGACACGGCGAAGATCGCCGAGGCCTACGGCGTCAACACCCGCAGCGCCGACACCGCCGACGCGCTCCGCGAGGGCCTCGCCGCCGCCTTCGCCTCGAGCCGCCCGGAGCTGATCGAGACCCGCGTGTCGGCGGGCATGGCACTGGCGTAGTGAGCGCGGCGGGGCCAAGAGCCGCTTTCACGATGAAGCGCCGCACCCGGGCGCGGCCCGGCACCATCGCTGGATCGCCACCCGGCTCCTCGCCAATGGGCACCGCCATTGGCTTCGGACCCGCGCGGCGCCCAGCTCGGTTCCGGACCGCCCCGGGCACGCCGTCATCGTGAAACCGGCTCTCAGCGCCGCCGAGGTCGAGCGGATCGCGCCGCCGCCCGTCGCCGCGGCGCCGGACCGGGCACCGGAGGAGCTCGCCGCCGGCACGCCGGCGCCGCTCCGCCGCGACCTGGAGGGCCTGCTCGGCGCCGACCGCGTCCTCTCCCGGGCGATCGACATCGTCCGCTACGCCTCCGACGCGAGCCCCTACCGCCGCTTCCCGCAGGTCGTCGTCGCCCCCCGCGACGCCGGCGAGGTCGCGCGCGTGCTCGACTACGCCCGCCGCAGCGGGATCCCGGTGACGCTGCGGGCGGCCGGCACCAGCCTGAACGGCCAGGGCCAGGGCGACGGCATCATGGTCGACGTCCGCCGCCACTGGGCGGGGGTCGAGATCGAAGACGGGGGCGAGACCGTGCGGGTGCGGCCGGGCACGACGCTCGGCCACGTGAACCGCCTGCTGATGCCGGTCGGGCGCAAGCTGGGCCCCGACCCCGCCTCCACCGACTTCGCCACGGTCGGCGGCGTCGTCGCCAACAACTCCGGCGGGATGCGCTGCGGCACCACGAAGGACTCCTACTCGACCCTGCGCTCGCTCTCCTTCGTGCTGCCGTCGGGCACGGCGATCGACAGCGCCGCGCCCGGCGCCGCCGAGCGCTTCGCCGCCGCCGAGCCCGCGCTCGCCGCCGGGCTCGCCGAGATCCGCGACGAGATCCGCGCGGACGAGGAGCTCTCGGCGCGGATCCGCTCCAAGTTCGAGATCAAGAACACAATGGGCTACCGGCTCTGCGCATTCCTCGACGCCGACGAGCCCGTCGAGATCTTCCGCCGCCTGCTGGTCGGCTCGGAGGGCACCCTCGGGTTCGTCAGCGAGGCGGTCTTCGAGACCGTGCCGCTCGGGCGCTACACGACCACGGCGCTCCTCCTCTTCGAGGACATGGAGTCCGCGGCGGACGTGGTCCAGCCGCTGGTCGCGGCGGGTACCACCGCCACCGAGGTGATGGTCGCGCCGACCCTGATCACGGCCGCCTGGAACCTCCCCGGCACCCCCGAGGAGTGGAAGGAGATCCCGCCGACCGCGGCCGCGATCCTCTGCGAGTTCCGCTCCGACGACGAGGCCGACCTCGACGGCCACGAGCGCGACGCCCTCGCGCTGATCGAGGGCCGGCCGCTGGTGGGTCCGGCCGAGTTCACCCGCGACGTCGAGCTCACCGAGATGTTCTGGCGGGTGCGCGAGGGCATGCACGGGCTGATCGGGCGGCTGCGCCCGGAGGGGACCTCGCTGATCGTCGAGGACGTCTGCGTGCGCCCCGAGCGGATCGCCGAGGCCGCCCGCGACATCCAGGCGCTGCTCGGAAAGCACGAGTTTTTGCCCGGCGTGGCGGGCCACGCGTCCGCGGGCAACCTGCACTTCATGCTCACCCCGGCGTTCGGCGAGGAGCGCGACCGCGAGCGCTACGAGGCGTTCATGGGCGAGCTCGTCGAGCTGATCCTCGACGAGTACGACGGGTCCCTGAAGGCCGAGCACGGGACCGGGATCAACATGGCCCCGTTCGTCGAGCGCGAGTGGGGCGCGAAGGCGACCGAGCTGATGTGGCGCGTGAAGGGGCTCGCCGATCCCGACGGCGTGCTCGGGCCCGGGATCGTGCTGAACCGCGACCCCGGGGTCCACTTGCGAGACCTGAAGTCGACGCCCCCGATCGAGGAGACGGGCGGCGCCACGCTGTGCGTCGAGTGCGGCTTCTGCGAGCCGGTCTGCCCGAGCCGCGACCTGACCACGACGCCGCGGCAGCGGCTCGTCGTCCGTCGCGAGATGGCGCGCCAGCCGGCCGGCTCGGCGCTGCGCGCGGCGCTCGCCGAGCAGTACGTCTACGACGGGATCGAGACCTGCGCGGTCGACGGCAGCTGCAAGCTCGCCTGCCCGCTGGCGATCGACACCGGCGCGCTCGTCAAGGAGCTGCGCGAGCGCGAGGCCGGCGATCGCGCCGAGCGCGCCGGCCTCGCCGCGGCGAGGCGGTGGGGTGCCGTCGAGCGGCTGGCGCGTGGCGGCCTGCGCGCCGCCCACGCCGTCGAGCGCGTCGCCGGCGAAGCCCCGCTGCGCGGTTCCACCGGGATCGCCCGCCGCGCCCTCGGCGAAGAGGTCGTCCCGGCCTGGGAGCGTCCGATGCCGCCCGCCGCCGACGCCCGGCTTCCCGAGACCTCGCGGGAGGGGGCCGCCGCCGTCTACTTCCCGGCGTGCATCAACCGCATCTTCGGCTCGGCCGGCGCGAACGGCGGCGAGCCGGCGAGCCTGCCCGCGGCGCTGGTCGAGATCTCCCGCCGCGCCGGCCTCCCGGTCTGGATCCCGCCGGACGCGGCGGGGCGCTGCTGCGCGGTCCCGTGGAGCTCCAAGGGCCTCGCCGCCGGTCACGCCCGGATGGCGGCCGCGACCGCCGCGGCGATCTGGCGCTGGACCGGGGGCGGGGAGCTGCCCCTGGTGGTCGACGCGAGCTCGTGCACGCACGGCATCGCGGAGGAGATCGGCGCGGCGCTCGACGACGACGCCCGCGAGCGGCACGCCGCGGTCGAGGTGATCGACTCGGTCACCTGGGCGCTCGAGCGGCTCGCGCCGAAGCTCGACGTCAGGCGCAAGGTCGCCTCGGCGGCGATCCACCCGACCTGCTCGGGCCGCCACCTCGGCACCGACACGGACCTGGTCTCGCTCGCCTGGGAGCTGGCCGACGACGTCACCGTGCCCGCCGCCGCGGCCTGCTGTGGGTTCGCGGGCGACCGCGGCTTCCTGCACCCCGAGCTGACCGAAGCCGCCACCGCGCCCGAGGCGACCGAGCTCGCCGGCCGGGAGTTCGACGCGTACCTGAGCTCGAACCGGACCTGCGAGGTGGGCCTCGAGCGCGCGACCGGTAAGCCCTACCGATCCCCGATCCTGCTGATGGAGGAACTGACGAGATGAACGTCGACGAACTCGGCAGTCGGATGGCCTTCCACCGCCTCTCGCTCCCCGGTCGCACGACCGATGGCCGATCGGCAGGTAAGCGCGATTACCAGGAGTTTTAGCGTTTGCTCACGCAACCGTGAGGGGGAACACACGCTTTGCGTTGCCCGCTTATGTATATTTCCCGCCGGAAACCGAACCTTGCCGAGTCCCCGCGGTCACGGGCCGCGGGGAGCGGGGGACCCACACGGCGCTTCCGGAGGGGAAGCGTCACTGGGGCGAATCGGGGCCATCGCGGCCCGTAGCGCTGCTCTTTCTGCGCGAGCCCGTCAGCTAACCCCGCAGGCTCACCGAAAGAGAGGTACAAGCCGTGCGCGGATCGATTCGCGGGATGCTCAGGTATTCGACCAGGGACTTGATCGTCGCCGCGATCGTGGCGATCGCGAGCTTCGGCGCCGGCCTCGTCTTCGCCGGCGCCGCCGACGCGAGGGCGGGCGAGCCGGCGGTCGACGGCGTCAGGTGCGTCACCGACTGCGACGGCAAGTCCGCCGCGATCGGCTCGGCGGTCGAGCTGACCGGCTCGGGCCTCGAGGACGTCGAGGTCGTGAAGTTCGCGAGCGACGCGGAGAAGCGGGTCAAGGCCAAGCCCGAGAAGACCGCGGACGACGCCGTCGAGGCGACCGTGCCCGCAGGCGCCGTGACCGGCAAGCCGCGGGTGGTCGATTCGGAGCGAAACAAGTCCACCTCGCCGAAGGAGCTCGTGATCGCCGGCGACGGGACCGACCCGACCGACACCACGCTGCCGAGCGACCCGAACGACCCGACCCAGCCGGGTGCCGATCCGGGGACGGGCGACGCGACCGGCGACACCTCGCCGGACGGCATCAGCGTCGATCCCGACAAGGGCTTCTTCAAGGGCAAGCGCACCGCGACGGCGCACGTCGCGAGCGGCTCGGCGACCGAGCTCCAGGTCGTCTCCGCCGACGACGGCACGGCCGTCGCCACGGTCCCGGTGAAGGACGAGGGCACCGGCGAGGCGACCGCGAAGTGGGACGGCGTCACCGACGACGGCGAGGTCGCGCCGAACGGCGAGTACGAGTTCGGGGGCGGTGGCGGGGACTCCGCCGCGTTCGAGCAGTACGACCACATCTTCCCGGTGAACGGCAAGCACGAGTACGGCGACGGCATCGGCGCCGGCCGCGGCCATCAGGGCCAGGACGTCTTCGCCGACTGCGGCATCAAGATGGTCGCCGCGCGCGCCGGCAAGGTCGAGCACGTCGACTCGCACGAGTCGGCGGGCAACTACCTCGTGATCGACGGCAAGAAGACCGACACCGACTACGTCTACATGCACCTCCAGGAGGTGCCCACGGTCGCCGAGGGCGACAAGGTCAAGACCGGCCAGGCCATCGGCCACGTCGGCGAGACCGGCAACGCCTCGGGCTGCCACCTCCACTTCGAGATGTGGGACTCGGGCTGGCAGCAGGGCGAGCCCGCGGACCCCGAGCCCGAGCTCAAGAAGTGGGACGGGTGGTCGTAGCCGCGCAAGACCTGAAGAGGGTCTGACCCCCTTTGGGTTCCGCTATTTGTGCCCGTTGAACGAGATGACCTGCTGGATGCCGGTCGGCCGGTTCGTGTAGCGCATCGTCGTCTGCAGGATGCCCGGCGCGAACCGGATCCGCTCGCGCGTCGCGTCCGAGTGCCACTGCGACGGGTCTGACGTGCCCTGACTCTGGGTGAGTGCCCGGCCCGCCTTCTCGATCGCGGCCCAGACGTCCTTGCGGCACTGCTTCTTGCTGCCGCCGCCGCAGTACTGGTTCGCGAACGGCTGCTCGACCCTCTGGCCCAGCAACTCGCGGACGTCGCGGTCGAAGTACTGGTGCCAACCGCTGTACTGGCCGCCGGGCGGCAGGTCGAAGCGGCTGAAGAGCGTCGACAGCTCGTCGAGGGTCCGCTGCTTCTTCAACACGGGCTTCATGAACGCGTCGGCGATCTTCGGCCAGGCGACGTCCATGCTCGCCGCGCCGGGCGCGTCGATCAGGCCGTCGTCGTTCAGGTCGAGGCGGGTGCCGCCCTGCTCGCTGCTCCAGATGATCATCTGGTCGAGCATGCCCTGTGCGGTCGCCGAGGGCGCCTTCGAGCCCTCGAGCAGCTCCTGGAGGAGCGGCACGGTGTCGACCGCGCGCACGTCCTGCGTCGCCGCGGCGTTCATCGCCGCGGTCAGCCCGACGAGGTCCCACTTGCCGCCCACGGCGGTGCGCTCCATGCCCTTGGTGAGCATGTCGACGCGCATCGCCGAGCCGTTGCGGCCGAACTGGTCGTCGGCGGCCATGAAGCCTTCCGCGCCGCTCTCGTTCCAGTTCACGATCGTCCCGTCCTCGGGGTTTACGCCCTGCGGATGGGCCTTGTCGGGCGCGTAGCCGTCCCACTCGTACTTGCCGTTGCCGTTCGTGAGGAGGCCCGGGTCGACGTTCTTCGGCCGCTGCGGGAGCAGGCCGCTCGTGTACATCGCGATGTTCTGGTTGTCCATGTAGAACGAGTTGAACGTCTGCGGGGTCAGGCGCGCCGCGTCCATGAACGACTGCGGCGAGCTCACCTGGCCGTTCGAGAGCCGGCGGAAGAACAGCTGGTCGAGCGTGTCCTTGCCGTAGCTCGAGCGCTTCGACGAGATCGCGACGCGCTCGCCCTTCACCGTCGCGAACCCGGTCACGGGGCCGTGGACGGTGCGCTGGAAGGTGACCTGCTGCTCGTTGATGGTGCCTGCGTTGACGGTCTCCATCTTGCGGCACTTGCCCTTGTACTCGTACTTCGTCCCGCTCTTGTTGCAGAGCTCCTCGACGTACTGGTCGACGATGTCGGCGCTCGCCGAGGTCAGGGTGTTGGCGAAGTCCTCGCCGCGGCCGATCAGCAGGTAGCCGGGGAACGGGATCGAGGTCGCGCCGCGCCACTGCAGGCCGGGGGCGTTCATGTCGATCTCGTAGGTGAAGCCGGGGTAGAAGTAGCCGATCTGCGGGCCGCCGACCATGATCGGGTTACCGGTCTGCGAGTGCGCCCCGTCGGCCATCAGCACGTTCGAGGCCTGCTGCGTCGAGCGCGGCTCGAGCGCCTTGGCCGGCGAGTCGTCCTCGGGGACGGCCTCCACCGGCTCGTACGAGCCCGGGTCGATGATCACGTTGCCCTTGGGCTTCTTCGGGATCTTGCCGTAGTTGGCGACGCCGTCGACGGCGAAGTGCATGCCCGGGTTCTTGAACTGGCGCACGTCGTTGAAGACGCTCTTGCCCTTCCGGTTGCCGAGCTGCTTGCGCAGGCCCGCGTAGAACATCGTGTTGCGGGCCTCGTCGCCGCCGCCCTGGCCGAGGAACTGGCCCTTCAGGGCGTTCAGGGCGTAGATGTCGTTACGGGCCCACGGGGTCGTGCCGGGGCTGTTCTGGGCGAGGTAGGCGTTGATCCCGGCGACGAAGGTGTCGATGTCGTTCAGCAGCGCGACGCCCTCGGGGCCGGCGCCCTGGAGCACCTGCGTCTGCTGCGCGAGCTCGCTCTCGGTCTGCTCGCTCGGGCGGAACGACTTCAGCTCGGTGATCAGAGAGAGCGCGGTCACGTTCGGGACGTCGATCGCGGCGACGCGGGCGTTGAAGCGCGCCTGCTCCATCAGGGCGAGGCGGTCCGTGGCGGCGATCCAGCCCGCCGCCCAGATGCCGTCCTCGTGGGTCGCCGCGGTGACGTGAGGGACGTTGAACTGGTCGCGGACGATCTCGACGCCCGCCTTCGGGTTCTCCGTGGAGATCGCCGGGCCGTCGGTGCCGAGGCTGCCGAGCGCCTCCGACTTGAACTTGGTCGCGAGGTCGGCCTCGGTGACGTTCTGGAAGAGCGGCGTCAGCGAGTCGTACATCTGGGCCTGGCTGTCCGCGTTCGGGGGCGGCGGCAGCGTGCCCCACTGGCCCGAGGGGATGATGTTCCGCGCCGTCGCCGCGTAGTCCGCGGCCGACGCGCTCGCGGCTCCGATCAGCGCCAGCGCGATCGCCGCCGCGAACATCCTCAAGCCAAGCCGCATCCGTTCAGCTCCTCTCTAAAAGCCGGTCTGCCCCGGGCCGTCGTCTCACCCGAATCGGTGGGGATACTAATGATGAACCGCGCTCGCGCCTTCGGGTTGCGGTCTCGAGCGGGCACATGCCGAGGGCCCGGCGCGTCCGGCGCCGAGCCCGTCGGCGGGTGTATGGGGAGGAATCTCGGGGGCTACTCGCAGCCGCGGCGCACGTCTGCGCCGGGTCCGCCGCCGCAGCGATCGGTCCCCGCGCCGCCCCTCAGCACGTCGTTGCCAGCGCCGCCGCCGAGGCTGTCGTCGCCGCTGTTGCCGGCGAGCACGTCGTTGCCGCTCGAGCCGCGCAGCCGGTCGTTCCCGCCGCCGCCCTTGCCGATGTCGCCGGCTCCGCCGAGCTTCACGACGTCGTCGCCCGTGCCGGCGCAGACCACGTCGCGCCCGTCGAGCCCGACGATCGTGTCGGCGCCGTCGAACGCGACGATCACGTCGGCCCTGTCGGTCCCGGTGAGGACGTCGTCCCCCGCGGTGCCGACGATGTCAGCGGCCTTGCCGGCGCACTGCACCGGCTGCGGGCTCTGGATCGCCGTCTCCTCGGTGCTCGAGTCGTTGGCCGGGTTCGGGTCCGCGGGTGTCAAGCCGGAGACCGTCGCGGTCGCCGACGCCTTGCCGTCGCGCTGGGCGCGGACGCGGATCTCGGCGGCTGCGGTGCCGCCGCCGGCAGCGACCTGGCCGAGGGCGCAGCTCACCTTCCTCGCGCCCTGGAGGTCGCAGGTCCCCTGCGACGCGGTCGCGGAGACGAAGTCCACCTCGTTCGGCAGGGTCGTCTCGAGCGTGACCCCGTTCGCCGCCTCGGGCCCGGCGTTCTGAACTACCGCCGAGTACAGGTACTCGGCGCCGGTCGTGACCGGGTCGGCGCTGTCGGAGAGGTCGACCGAGAGGTCGGCCTGGCCGAGGGCGCTCGCCGGGAAGATCCCGGCGAGCGCCGCGGCCGCGATCGCGGCCGTGGCCAGGGTCGAGCTACGCATCGCTCCCCTCGACGTACTCATCGTCGTTCTGGGCCTTGGCCTTGGAGGAGACGCACTTGCCGAAGGCGTTCTTCTTGTTGCCGTTCGTGCCGTAGGTCTCCTGGAAGGCGACCGAGTCGGCGTCCTTCTCGGCGCGACACTCCTTGGCGGCGTTCTTGAACTCGGTGACCTCCTCGTCGAGGGCCTCGTCCTGCTTCTGGCTCACGCACTTGCCGAAGGCGTTCTTCTTGTTGCCGTTCGTGCCGTAGGTCTCCTGGAAGGCGACCGAGTCGGCCTCCTGCTCAGCGCGGCACTCCTGGGCGGAGTTCTTCGCGGCCTCGGTGACCTCGTCGCGGGCGGCGCGCTTGCAGTCGCGCAGCGCGTGGTCGCCCCAGACTGCCTCGAACGCGGCCTTGTCGGCCTGCTTCTGCTCGACGCAGAGCGCCTTCGCGGCCTTGGCGGTGTCGCTCTGCGCGGCGCTGCCGGTGGCGACGCCCATCGAGAGCACGCCGACGCACGCGGCGGCGACGATCATGTACTTCTTCACGTTCATCCTCCTCATTCGTTGCCGGGCCCCACTGGTGGGACCCTCCGAGACCGGAACGCGGATCTCGCTCGCTTGTCAGGGTGTATTCGAAAGAACTATTCGAGCTCGTCGGCGGGCGCGTCCGATCCCTTCGGAACCGTGGTCGCCTCCCCGGAGGGGGTCTGCGTCTGCCCCGGCGGCGTCAGCGCCTGCCCTGGCGGTGTCTGGGCCTGGCCGGGGGGAGCCCCGTTCGGGTTCTGGGTGGCGCTCGACGAGCCGGCCTGGCCGGGTGGAGCCTGGCTCTGGCCCGGCGGCGTCTGCGCCTGGCCCGGCGGCGTCCCGGTCGTGCCGACGCCGTTGCCGCCGTCGCCGCGCCCGTTCCCCTGGCCCTTTCCGTGGCCCTTGCCCGGCTTGCCGGACCCGGAGTTGCCCTCGCCGGAGCCGCGGCCGTCGGCCGAGCCCTCGCCGCCCGCCGCGGGCCCGCCCGCGTCGGCGGCGAGGCCGCCCTGCGTGGCCGCGCCCGTCGCGTCGCCCGCCGGGCTGGCGGTGCCGGACACGTCCGCGGCCGAGCCCTTGCCGGATGCGTTCAGGTCGACCACGCCGGTCAGGTCCGCCGTGCCGACGCCGGCGGC
>DASUSH010000012.1:0-33413 GCA_036375215.1 Solirubrobacterales bacterium | reverse complement strand
CGGGATGATCTCGTCACGGAGCTCGGCCAAGGCCGCGTAGGAGTCCTCGTCGGTCCCGTTGCCGACAATCGGGACACTGACGATCGCGACGCCGTGGTCGGCGCTGAATTGGACGGTGACCGGGGGCTCGACCGATTCGCTCCGCTCGACGCGCTGGCGCAGGTTGTGGACGCCGATCGTCAGCTCGACGTCGGACGCGTCGCCCCGCTCGATCACCACCTGCGCCGGGATCTGGTTGCCCGGGAACGCGGCTTGGATCCGGTCGTAGGTCTGGATCACCGGGAGGTCCTGCGGGAGCGTCTCGAAACCGGGAACCGCCAGCTTCAGGTTGAGGACGGGCAGCGCGAGCGCGAGCAGCACCGCCGTCGAGGCGATCGCCGCGATCACGGGCCGAGCGAGGACGCGGTCGAGGATCGCCGACCAGACCCGCGACTCACCGCCGACGCGGCTCTCCGGACGCACGATGAGCGGGATCCGTCCGCGGTTGACGCGGTCCCCGAGCTTCGAGAGCACGGCGGGGAGGACGGTCAGTGAACCTCCGACGGCGATCGCGACGCAGGCGATCGTCCCGGCGGCGAACGAGGTGAAGGTCGCGGCGCCCGCGACGAACATCCCTCCCATCGCGATCGCCACGGTCATCCCCGAGAAGAGGACCGCCCGTCCCGAGGTCGCAGCCGCCGTCTCGAGCGCCGCCTCGGTGTCCCTCCCGCGCGCCCGCTCCTCGCGCATTCGTCGTAGGTAGAACATCGAGTAGTCCACGCCAACCGCGAGCCCGACCAGGAGGACGACCGAGGTGACCGCCTGATCCAGCGGCCAGATCTGGCTCAGGGGACCGAGCAGGCCGATTGCCGCCGCGACCGCGGTGGCGGCGAGCAACAACGGAACGAGGGCGGCCACCACCGCGCCGAAGGCGATCAGGAGGATGAGCAGCGTGATCGGAAGTGAGGTCACCTCCGCGCGGCGGAAGTCCTCCTCGAACGACTCGTTCAGCTCCCGGTCGGCGCTCGCCTCGCCGAACTCGGCGATCCGGAACTCCGGATGGGCCTCGCCCGCCGCGGCGACCGCCTCGAGTGGCGCTGTGACGAGGTCCTCCGTGGTCACCCCGGCGTCGTCACCGGGATCCGGGATCTCGAAGGTGATCAGCGCGGAGCGCTTGTCGAGCGAGATCGCGCCCTCGCTGCCGGCGAAGTAGGGGCTCTCGACATCGATCGCGTTCTCGGTCGACTCGAGCCGGCGGACCACGTCGTCCACCGCCGCCTCGAACGCCGGGTCCTCGGCCGTTGCGCCGGACTTGCTCTGGACCAGCACCGTCTCCTCGGCGTTCTCGGCGAAGGCATCGGCGACGACTTGGTCCGCGTCGCGCGCCTCACCGACCTGCATGTCCTCGTCCTCGATCGGCTTCGTCCCGATGGCGCCCCCGACCAGCACGGCGAGAACGACGAGGGCGAGCCAGCCGATGATCGCGGCAGCGCGATGGCGGGCACTCCAACCTCCTGCCCGCCCCGCCAGGTTCCTGGTGCGCTCCATCCCAGCCTCCGGACGCCGTCGGGAGGCATCCTCTCGCAAGGCGGCGGCGCTGGCAAGGGTGGCTCGCCGTCGCCGGGGACAGGGAAGCTTTGAGGCGACGGGGTCGTCTGCTCGGGCCGCCACCTCCTCCTCGGCCGATGACGGTGACGTTGGCCGACTTGCGATGCCGTGGGCAACGTTTTGCGGCCAACGTCCGCGGATCAGGCGCGCATCCCCGCCGGCTGATCGCGCCCCAGGATGAGCGGGGTCGCCGCGTCCAATGGGTCCGGCCACCAATCGCGTCGGGCGGACCGACCGGTACTGTTGCCGCCGTGAACGCGGCGAGAAGGACCGAGATTCGCGCAGCGCGCGCGCTGGCGCTCCTTGCGTCGCTCGCGGCCGCTCTGCTGCTGGCGGCCGGCTGCGGCGATGACGAGGATGATCTGGAGACGCTCAACCTCGTCTCCGATCCCGACGAGGAGGTCTTCGAGGTCGTCGATCTCGGGGACCGGGGTAGGTCCGTCGGGGACATCTTCGTATTCGAGGGGCCGATGCTCGATCGCGACAGCGAGGAGGTCGTCGGTCACGCATACGGGACCCAGACCTCGCTCTCCCTCGACGACGAGTCCCAGATCGTCCAGGCGACGATCACCTACGAGCTGGATGACGGCGATCAGATCCTCGTCGGCGGGACCGCCGAATACCCGGCCGAGGGCGACGGCCTGGTCGAAGGCGAGGAGTACGTTCGCCCGATCCTCGGGGGGACCGGTGACTACGCCGGGGCCGACGGCTCGCTGACGACCGTCCGCCAGCCGGACGGCAGCTACGAGCAGACCTTCGAGTTCGGCGAGTAGCCGTCGCGAGCCACCGCGAGCCGGTCGCCGCGAGCCCGGGCCGGTGACCATGAGGGCGACGTTGGCCGACTTGCGATGCCGTGGGCATCGTTTCGCGGCCAACGTCCGCAGCCGCAGGCGCGCATCCCCGATAATGGTGGCGGTCGATGACCGGCGAGTGGCTGCGAGCGCGGTGCCTCGGGCATCCCGGCACGTGGGAGGACTTCCCGTTCGGCGAGGAGCCCTCGGTCTTCAAGGTCGGGCCGAAGATGTTCGCGCTCAGCCGGCTCGACGGGGAGCCGCTCGCGGTGAGCCTCAAGGTCTCCCCGGAGATCGGTGACGACCTGCGCGCGACGTATGCCGCGGTCGCGCCGGGGTACCACCTGAACAAGCGCCACTGGATCACCGTGACGCTCGACGGGTCGCTGCCCGCCGCGACCGTCGAGGCGCTGATCGAGGACAGCTACGACCTGGTCGTCGACGGCCTCACGCGGAAGGAGCGGGAGCGGCTGCCGACCTGAGACAGACGGGCATGGGTGCCGGTGTTACATTCGTCCCGATGGCACGCCGCTTCGCGATGATCGCGCTGATCGCGCTCGTCCTCGCCCCGGCGGCGCACGCCGGCGCCAGGGACGAGCCGCCGACGCCGGTGATCTTCGTCCACGGCCAGTCGGGCTCGGCCCAGCAGTTCGAGACGAACGCGATGCGCCTCGCGAGCAACGGCTTCCCGCGGAGCCGGATCTTCGCCTACGAGTACAACACCGGCATCGGGACCAACGACGTCGCGATCGCGGATCTCGACGGGTTCATCGCCGCCGTCAAGGCGCGCACGGGCTCCGAGCAGGTCGACGTCCTCGCCCACTCGCGCGGGACCACGGTCATGCACAGCTACCTCGCGACGCCGGAGCGGGCGGCGTCGGTGCGCAGCTACGTCAACTTCGACGGCCGCACGAGCGACACGCCCCCGGGCGGCGTCCGTACCCTCGCCGTCTGGGGCGAGGGTGACCAGACCCGCGCGATCGGCGGCGCCGAGAACGTCTACTTCCCGACCAAGGCACACACCGAGGTGACGACGTCGGCGGAGGCCTTCGCCGACGTCTACGAGTTCCTGGCCGGCAGGGAGCCGAAGACGACCGGCGTCGTCCCCGAGAAGCCGAGCAAGGTCACGGTCAAGGGCCGCGCGCTGGTCTTCCCGGACAACGTCGGCATCGACGGCGGCAGGCTGCGGGTCTTCGAGCTCGACGCGAGGACCGGCCAGCGGGCGCGCAACAAGCCCATCCACCAGCAGGCGATCGACGCCGGCGGCGACTTCGGGCCGATCGAGGTCGACGGTCGCAAGCGCTACGAGTTCGAGATCGCCCGCGCCGGCGAGTCGACGATCCACAACTACCCGGAGCCGTTCGAGCGCGACGACCACCTCTACCGCGTGCTGACCGCTCCGGTCCTCAACCCCTCGATCGAGCGCAGCCCGAACCACGTCTCGATCGCGGTCACGCGGATGCGAGAGTTCTGGGGCGACGAGCCGAACCCGAAGGCCAACGACCGGCTCCAGTTCGACGGGTTCAACGTGGTGAACGGCGCGATCACCCCGCGCGCCCGCCGCGTCCTCGCGATCTTCAACTTCGACAAGAACTCGGACGGCGTCTCGGACACGAGCGCGCCGCTGGCCCCGTTCAGCCAGATCGGCTTCCTCACCGGCGTCGACAACTACATGGCGGCAAGCCCGGACGCGAGCGGGACGATCGCGGTGAAGGAGAGGATGCGCCGCCCCCACGCCTTCACGCGGACCACGAACGTGCCCGACTGGCCCTCCGACCTGCACACCGCCTCCGTCTACTTCAAGGACTACGAGGCGAAGGCGTTCAAGAAGAAGCGGAAGCGGTAGCGCCGAGCTTCTCGGCGACCGGCCGCAGGTCGTCCACCGACTCGTAGCTGGCGCCGGTGAAGCTGGTGACGCGGTGGCGGACGACGCCCTCGCCGTCGATCGCGATGATCGCCCGCTGGATGAAGAACCCGCCAGGCGTGACCGCCTTGCGCTCGGCCAGCCAGGCGAGCGGGGACGCCCAGCCCTTGACGCCGTACGCAGCCGCGACCTCCATGTCCTCGTCGGCGAGCAGCGGCACGTTCAGCCGCCGCTCCTCGGCCCAGCGCTCGTGCGAGTCGACGGACTGCGGGGAGATCCCGAGCAGCGGCGCGCCGAGCGCGTCGAGCCCCTCGGCGTCGTCCCGGTAGGAGCAGAACTGCTTCGTGCAGTTCGGGGTGAAGTCGCCGGGGTAGAAGGCGAGGATGACGCCGCTCTTGCCGGCGCCCACGTAGTCGGAGAGCCGGTACGTCCTGCCCCCGGTGCCGGGCAGCTCGAAATCTGGGGCGCGGTCGCCGACGTCCACCTTGGCCATGGCCCGAGGCTACCGGGCAGGAGCCGCCGGCGCCGCGGCGTAGTGAGGGGCGATGCTGCGCGAGTTCAGGGACTTCGCCCTCAAGGGCAACCTGCTCGAGCTGGCGGTGGCGTTCGTCCTCGGCGTCGCCTTTACGGCGGTCGTCACCTCGCTCGTCGACGACGTGATCATGGCCCTCGTCGGCGCGATCTTCGGCGAGCCCGACTTCAGCGGCCTGACCCTCTCGATCGGCGACGGCGAGGTCCGCTACGGCGCCTTCCTCACCGCGTTCGTGAGCTTCCTGATCATCGCCGCCACCCTCTTCGCGGTCGTGCGCGCGGCGAACCGGATCGCGCCGAAGCGGGCGACGACCCGCGACTGCCCGCACTGCCTGACCTCGATCCCGCTCGAGGCGAGTGCCTGCCCGGCATGCACGCGGGACGTAGCCGCGGCGTAGGCCGCCTCGGCCGCGACGACCGGGGCGCGCGGGACGAGATCCTCCTCCAGGACGCGAACGCCTCCCCGGTGCGGCCAGGCGCTTGATCGCGACGACTACCTCGCGTGGCTCCGGCGCCCTCAACCCTGGGCTTCGCTCGGCGCGATCCTGCCATCGGTGGTGAGGCTCGCGTTCACCCGCGCGAACGCCTCGGCCTGGAGCTTCGCGATCTCCCGATCGTCGACGTTGCCGAGCGACTCGATCCCCGTCCACTTGCCGTCGACCAGCACCTGGGCGCGAGCGCCGGGCTCCGGGTCCAGCGCCCGGGCCGCGAAGACGACCGCGCAGGTCCCGCTCTCAGCGGACGTGGGCTTGCCGTCCTCGGTCACCCGCAGGACCTCGACGCGCTCGTAGCCGTGGCCGCTGAACTGGTGCAGGCCGAAGGCGAGCATCGCCTCGTCGTCGTTCCAGGCGTCGACGCACTCCGTGTCCGCCGCCTCGGCGTCGGACTCGCCGCCTCCGCCGGCGAGCACGACCACGAGCACGGCCGCGACCAGGCCCACGGCCAGGACCGCCGCGACGATCAGGCGCGGCCGGTCCTGGCCCGCTCGCTCGCTCGGCTCGGGTCCCTCGTCCACCGGCGGAACCGTACCGGGGCCCCCACTCGACGCGGCACTATGTTGGCCTCACCATGTGTGGCCGCTACACGCTGACCAAGAAGGAGCACGACACGCTCGCCGACCGCTTCGAGGCGAAGCTCGCGGGGCAGCTGCAGGAGCGCGCCAAGGAGGAGCAGGAGAAGGGTCACGAGCCGCCCGGCACCGGCCGCTTCAACGTCGCCCCGACCCAGGAGGTGCTCGCGGTTGTCCGGGACAAGGACGACGCCGAGCGCGAGATGCGGCTGCTGCGCTGGGGCCTCCTGCCCGTCTGGGCGAAGGACCTCAAGGCCGGCTACAAGATGATCAACGCGAAGGCCGAGACGATCCTCGAGAAGCGGACCTACAAGCCGCTCGTCGGCAAGGGCCACCACCGCTGCCTGATCCTCGCCGACGGCTTCTACGAGTGGATGAAGGCGGAGGACCCGAAGCAGCCGCGCCAGCCGGTCCGGTTCACCGTCGACGGTGGCGAGCCGTTCGCCTTCGCCGGGCTGTGGACGCGGTCGAAGATCGAGGACGAGTGGATCGAGAGCTGCACGCTGATCACGACCAACCCGAACGACGTCGTCAAGCGCGTGCACGACCGGATGCCGGTGATCTTCCCCTCGAGTGACGCCGAGGCGACCTGGCTCGATCCGAGTCTCGAGCCCGAGGACGCGCTCGAGCTCTGCGTGCCGTTCCCCGCGGAGCGCATGGAGAGCGCGCCCGCCAACCCCGAGCTGAACAAGGTCGGAGGCGCCGCCGAGAGCCCCGCTCTGCTCGTCGCTCCGGCCTGAGTGCCCGGCACGCGCCGTATCCTCACACCGATGAGAGTCGGGATCGTCGGACTGGGATATGTCGGCCTGCCGCTCGCCGTCGCGTTCGCGGAGGCGGGCTGTGACGTCGTCGGCTTCGACGCCGACCAGAGGCGAGTCCAGCGCCTGCAGCGCTCCGAGTCGGACATCGAGGACGTCGCCTCGGAGCGGCTGCGCGCGGTCGCGGAGCGGTTCACCGCCACCGGCGAGCATCAGAAGCTCCGCACCTGCGACGCGATCCTGATCTGCGTCCCCACGCCGCTCGCGAACCAGCGCGAGCCCGACCTCTCCTACATCGTCGACGCCGCCACCCAGCTCTCGAGCCACCTCGAGCGCGGGCAGCTCGTCGTGCTCGAGTCGACCACCTACCCCGGGACCACGCGCGAGCGCCTGCTGCCGATCCTCGAGGAGTCCGGCCTCTCGGCCGGCAGCGACTTCAACCTCGCCTTCTCGCCCGAGCGGATCGACCCCGGCCGCGCGACCGACCAGCTGCGGACCACGCCGAAGGTCGTCGGCGGGCTCACGCCGGCCTGCGCGGCGCGTGCGCGCGAGCTCTACGAGCTGATCTGCGACGAGGTCGTCGACGTCTCGTCGCCGGAGGCGGCGGAGCTGACGAAGCTGCTCGAGAACATCTTCCGCTCGGTCAACATCGCGCTCGTCAACGAGCTCGCGCAGCTCTGCGACCGGATGGGGATCGACGTCTGGGAGGTGGTCGACGCCGCGTCCACCAAGCCGTTCGGGTTCATGCGCTTCGAGCCCGGGCCGGGGATGGGCGGGCACTGCCTGCCGGTCGACCCGTTCTACCTCGCATTCAAGGCACGGGAGCACGACTTCTACCCCGAGTTCATCGAGCTCGCCGGCAAGCTCAACCAGTCGCAGCCGCGGTTCTGCGTGGAGCGGGCCGAGCGGGCGCTGAACGACGAGCGCAAGCCGGTGAACGGGTCCCGGATCCTCGTCCTGGGCGTCGCCTACAAGGCCGGCGTCTCCGACATGCGCGAGTCACCCGCGCTCAAGATCATGCGCGACCTGCGGGCGCTGGGGGCCGAGATCGCCTACCACGACCCGCACGTCGCCGAGGTCCCCGAGCTCGGGCTGGCGAGCGGGGACCTCGACGCCGAGCTCGACCGCGCCGATCTCGCGATGATCGTGACCGCGCACGGCGAGCTCGATTACGAGCGCGTCGTCCGCGAGGCGAAGCTCGTCCTCGACCTCCGCGGCGTGACGCGCGGGATCGAGGCGGCCAACCTCGTCCACCTCTAGACCGGCTGGGAGCAAGGGCAGGTCCCGTCTGATGCGCGCGGCAGAGTTCCGCTGATGTTCGGCCGAAATTCCGCGCGGCGCGCCGACCGCCTGACCCTGGGCCTGGCCGCGGTCGCGGTGGGCACCGCGGGCACGGTGATCGGCGGCGAGATGCTGAAGCTGGCGCGCCGCCGCGCCAAGGCCGAGCCGGCGGCGGAGACCGTGATGGAGACGGCCGAGCAGGCGATCGGGGCCGCCGGCCTCGCGACCGCCGACACGGTGACGGTCGCCGCCGAGGGATACGAGGCGACGCCACGCGGCGAGACCGTGCTCTTCAACATGCTGAACGGGTTCCTCGGTGGCTTCGCGACGATGCGCCTCTCGACCGTCGGGATCCGCTCCGGCTGGTGGCCGGTCGGCAACGTCAGCGTCGGCGACCGGCACATCCATCACTTCGTGCCCGGGATCCTGATCGCGTTCGCGACCGGCGGCACCGCGATCGCGACGCAGAACGAGAAGCTCGAGGAGACGCTCGCGTTCCCGTTCGGCGTCGGCGTCGGCATGACCTTCGACGAGGCCGCGCTGCTGCTCGACCTCCGCGACGTCTACTGGACCCGCGAGGGAGTGCTCTCGGTGCAGGTCAGCCTCGGGATGGCGGCGGTGCTCGCGACGACCATCCTCGGCCTGCGGATGTTCCGCCGCGGCGAGCGGCGCGCGGTCGAGGGCGGCGCGATCCCGCCCCCGGTCTCGGATTGGGGTGCGGACCCCTGGGGCTCGGTGCCGGCGCCGCTGGCCGGCGAGACCGGCCGGTGGAGCGTGCCGCCGGAGATGCGCGACTGAGCGCCTAGGCGGAGCTCGCGGCGCGGTAGCGGTGGAAGAGCTCGCCGCCGACGGCGAGCAGCGAGACGAGCTCGAGCGGGCGAACTCCCGCGGACAGCCCCTCCGCCAGGCCCGGGCCCGTCCCGCCGGCGAGCTTCGGCGCGGTCGTGACGAACAGCTCGTCGACGAGGCCCGCCGCGAGGAGCTGAGCGTGCAGGCGCGGCCCGCCCTCGCAGAGCAGGCCGCGGATGCCGCGCTCGGTGCGCAGGTGCCGCATCGCCTCGGTCAGGTCGACCCCGCCCTCGTGGCGGACCACGCGCACGGGGGTCGCGGTCTCGGGCGCCTCGGCCTCCGACGACGTGAAGATCAGCACCCGCCCGCCGCCGGCGGTGAAGAGCTCGGCGTCCCACGGCAGGTCGAGCCGCGCCGAGACGATCACCATCAACGGGTCGTGCGGGAGCCCGTCGCGCTCGCGGCGGGCGCGCTTGTGCGGGTCGCCGATGACTCGGCCGTAGCGCTCGGCCCGCATCGTGCCGGCGCCGATCATGAGCGCGTCGACGCGGGTGCGCAGCCCGACCAGCATGGCGGTGTCGGTCGCGTCCCCGATCGGCCCCGATCGGCCCGAGATCGTCGCCCGCCCGTCGACCGTGAGCGCGAAGTTGGTGACCGTGTAGGGCCGGTCGTCGTGGGCCGCGCCGACGAAGTCGTAACCCGCGACCTCGGCGGCGACCGTGGTCGATCCCGGCTCGGGGAGGAGCCGGCGGACCTCCGCTTCAGCCACGCTCGATCTCCCCGAGATGGGCGACGTTGGCGCGGTCGCCGGGCTCCTCGCTCGCGGCGCCGGCGAACCAGCCGTCGAGGATCTCGCGAAGCTCGGCCTCCGAGGTCGACCGCAGGCTGATCGCGAGCACGTTCGCGTCGTTCCACTGGCGCGCGCCCGCTGCGGTCGCGGCGTCGCCGCAGAGCGCCGCCCTGATCCCCTCGACCTTGTTCGCCGCGATCGAGGCGCCGGTCCCCGTCCAGCAGCAGACGATCCCCTGCTCGGCGCGCCCCGCGGCGACGTCGCGCGCCGCCGCCTCGCTGGCCCAGGCCCAGTCGGCGCGCTCGGACTCGGCGAGCGCGCCGTGGGGAAGGGGCTCGTGGCCGCGCCGGCGCAGCTCCTCGACCACGGCCTCGGCGATCCCGGTGATCTCGTCGGCGGCGACGGCGATTCGCATGCGCCAAACCTAGAGGGATCGGGCCCGCCGGGCGAGCGGGGCGACCTGTCCCTTTGGGGTCAGACCCCTCAGGTGGCAGGTGCGTACAGCCGGACCGGCTCGCTCTTCCCCTTCAGCGGCACGGCCTCGCGCTCCGCCCACTCGCCGTGGTCGGCGCGCATCAGCTCCCTGGTGGCGGCGGTGATCAGGACGTCGTCGCCCGTCTGGCGGGTGGCCGCCTCGACGCGGGCGGCGGTGTTGACCGGGTCGCCGATCACGGTGAAGTCGAGGCGACCGCCGCCGCCGATCGTGCCGACGACGACCTTGCCGCTGTTGACGCCGACGCCCACGCTGAGGCCCCCCTCGCGGCCGTCGTTCAGGGCGCCGATCTCGAGGGCGGCGGCCACCGCCCGGTCGGCGTGGTCGCCGAGCCGGGCCGGGGCGCCGAAGACCGCGAGCAGGCCGTCGCCGATGAACTTGTTGGCGTGCCCGCCGTGCTCGAGGACGATCGGGACGACGCGGTCGTAGAGCGAGTTCAGGGTGGCCACGACCTCGTGCGCGTCCATGCGCTCGGCGAAGGCGGTGAAGTCCCGGATGTCGACGAAGAGCAGGGAGAGCTCGAGCTGCTCGCCGGCGAAGTCGGTGCCCTCCCTCGCCACCCGCTCGGCCAGGCTCGGGTCGACGAACGCGCCGAACGCGTCGCGCAGCCGCTCGCGCTCCGCCAGCCCGCGGGTCATCCGGTTGAAGCCGGCCTCGAGCATTCCCACCTCGCTGCCGTCGTCGACCTCCACCTGCGCCCCCACCTCGCCGCGCTCCACCCGCTCGAGCGCGCCGCGCATCGAGCTCAGGGGGTCGACCACCGAGCGCGCCGCGATCACCGTGGCGACCGCGCCGTTCACGATCCCCACGACCGCGAGCACGAGGCTCGCGGCCGCGACCTCCTCCGCCTCGAAGTCGGCCCCGGCGACGTCGCCGGCGGCGAACGCGATGATCCCGAGGAACGGGACGCCGCTGCCGAAGACCCAGGCCATCGCCGCGCGCGTGCCGACGCCGGCCGAGCCGTCCCCCGGCGGGGGCCCGCCGGCCAGCGCGCATCCCGTCACCGGCCGCATGATCCACTCGATCACGAGGTACTGGAGGGAGCACGAGGTGAGCCCGCCCGCGACGATCCCGAGCGCGCCCGCCGCGGCGACGCTCACGTCGACGTCGGCGGCGAACGCGAAGGCGAGGACCGCGCCGGCGGTCCAGGGCACCGCGGCGGCGAGCGCCCAGTTGCGCGGGTATCGCAACACCCGCTCCTGGATCTCGCGGCTCGCCGGCTCGCCGCTGCGAAGCCACGCCGCGATCGGGCGGAACGGGCGGCGGGTGATGAGCAGCCACCCGAGCGGCAGGACGATCGCCATGTAGATCACGAAGACCGGCCAGAGGTCCGCGATCCGCTCGATCTCCGCGTCGGAGAGCGTGGAGGGCGCGAGGTAGAGGAGGAAGACGACGACGCCGCTCGCGCCGATCAGGTTCGCCGAGCCCCCGAACATCGCGAGGCGCCGCTCGACGTCGCGGGCGAGCGCGCCGCCCTCCAGGCCGGGCGGCGAGCGCCAGAGGTCCAGAAGGTCCATCGCGCGAGAGTCTCGCGCCTTCGGCGCCGGCGCGAGCTACCCGAGCCAGCCGAGCCGCCGCCCGGTGAGCTCCTCGAGCCGCTCCACGTCCGGCCGGAACGCCTCGACGAGCCGCGCGCGCAGGTCCGCCGGCAGCTCCGGCTTCGGCGCCTCGCCCGAGCCCGGGTCGTGGACGATCCGCTCGACCAGCCACCGCCAGCGCTCGGGCAGGCGGTCGAAGTTGCGGTCGAGCGAGCGCAGCCCGGGCAGGCGGACGGCGCGGTCCATCAGGCGGAACCCGCCGCTGCCCTTGGCGCTGCCGGTCTCCCACTCGCGCTCGAACTGGGGCGAGCTGAAGCCGTCGTCGACGCCGAGGAACCCGAACAGCCTGCGCATCGTCTCCTCGCGGCGGTCGCGCAGGTCCTCGCGGGTGACGAAGGCGATCCGCTCGGCGCCGAGGTGCTCGAGGTAGGGCTCGGCCTGGCGCGCGTACAGCGAGCGCTGCACGTAGGCGCTGGCGGTGTCGGCGAGCGCCACTTCCATTGGGCGCTGCTCGTACCCGCCGCCGACGTTGTGCAGGTAGTGGGAGAGCATGCGGTCGACCGGGTCGCGGACCATGTAGACGACCTTCGCGTCGTCCCCCAGCACGCCGGCGATCCGCTCGGCGACCCCCGTGAACCGGGGCTCGTTCGTGTAGTGGGGGGAGGTCTCGCCCCGGACCGGGTCGGACGCGGAGAAGTGGTTCGCGTACCAGACCTCGCCGAGGTCCCAGTTCAACTCCTCGACGAAGTAGTTGAGCTCCTTCGGCCGCGACATGCCGATCTGCGGGTGCAGCCCGAGGTAGTGGTGCAGGCTCGTCGTCCCGCACTTGAGACCGCCGATCACGACCAGGTTCGGCAGCGCCGCACCGGGCCGGCGGGCGTGGGTACCGCGCGCGCGATCGGCGGCGAAGCGCTCGTGCGCGCGAGCGACCATGGCTTCGTCGGCGGGGTCGTGCCCCGGGACCACGGGGCTACTTGTCCGCGCCGAGCTTCTTCGCCGCGTCGCGCAGGGTCTTGACCTCGGCGGTCGCCGCCTTGCGGCCCTCGAGCTTCTCGCCGTGGCGGTTCACCCAGATCACCGGGACGTTCGCCTTCAGCGCGGGCGCGACGTCCGCGTAGTAGCCGCTCGCGATGTGGACCCAGCCCTTCTTGCTGCCGAGCCGGCGCGCGGTCTCCTTGAAGTGGGCGGGGTCGGGCTTGTAGCTGCGCACCTGCTGCGCGGTCACGACCAGGTCGAGCTCGGTGCGCAGGTGGCGCCGCGAGACGCCCAGCAGCTTGTCGTCGATGTTCGCGACGATCCCGACCGGGTAGCGCTTCGCGATCCGGTCCATCGCCGCGTTCGCCTCGCGGAACGGCATCCAGTAGGCGACGCTGTCGGGCAGGAACTGGGCGCGCGAGGGCTCGAGCTCCCAGCCGACCTCACCGGCGACCTTCACCGCGGTGCGGCGCAGGACCTCGGCGTAAAGCTCGTACGAGCCGGCCATGACCTCCTGTTGGACCTCGAAGAACCGGGCCATGAACGGCTCGACGTCGAACGAGAACCCGTCGCGGTCGGCCTCCTTCTTGAAGGCGTCGGAGATCCCCTTGTCCCAGTCGATCAGGGTTCCGTAGCAGTCGGTCGTGACGATCTTGATGTCTTTGAGCTTCGGCAGGGGCATTGGGGAAGTGGGTCCTCACTTGGCGTTAGGCGGCGCGGGATTATGACTGAGGCGACTCGGATAGGCTCCCCCGCCCCATGGATCTACTCGAGTACCAGGGTAAGCAGCTCTTCGCCAAACACGGCGTGAAGGTCCCGCAGGGCCGGCATGCGTCCGACGCCGAGCGGGCGGTCGAGGCCGCCGAGGAGATCGGCTACCCGGCCGTGATCAAGGCCCAGGTCCGGATCGGCGGCCGCGGCAAGGCCGGCGGGATCAAGATCGCCGCCAACCGCGACGAGGCCGTCCAGCACGCCGAGGCGATCCACGGGATGGACATCCGCGGCTTCACCGTGCACGACCTCTGGGTGGAGCAGGCCTCCGAGATCGCCCACGAGTACTACGCCTCGGTGATCCTCGACCGCTCCGAGAAGAAGCTCCTCGTGATGGCGTCGGCGATGGGCGGGATTGAGGTCGAGGAGGCGGCCGAGACCGATCCCGGCGCGCTCGTCAGCCGCCACGTCCCCCCGGGCGAGCGGCTCTCGGCCGAGCTCGCCAGGGAGATCGCGACGGAGGCGGGGCTCGCCGAGGACGTGATCGACCAGGTCGCCGAGATGCTCGTCACGCTCGTCGACGTCGCGGTCGCCGAGGACGCGACCCTGATCGAGGTCAACCCCTTGATCGTCACCACCGACCGCGAGGTCTGGGCGCTCGACGCGAAGGTGACGATCGACGGGAACGCCCTCTTCCGTCATCCGGAGCTGGCCGAGCTGGCCGAGGACGCGGGCGGCGACCCGCAGGAGCAGATGGCCAAGGAGAAGGGCCTCACCTACGTGAAGCTCGGCGGCAACATCGGCATCCTCGGCAACGGTGCCGGGCTCTGCATGTCGACGCTCGACGTCGTCGCCCAGGCCGGCGGCGAGCCGGCGAACTTCCTCGACGCGGGCGGCGGCTCGAAGGCGGAGGCGATCGTCGACGCGCTCGAGGTGATCACCTCGGACCCGAACGTCACCGGCATCCTCTTCAACATCTTCGGCGGGATCACCCGCTGCGACGAGGTCGCGAATGGGATCGTTACCGCGACCAAGCAGGTGGACATCGACGTCCCGCTCGTCGTCCGCCTCGACGGCACCAACTCCGAGGAGGGGCTCGCGATCCTGCGCGAGGCGAGCCTCCCGAACCTGACCGAGGAGAAGACGATGCTCGGCGCCGCCGAGAAGATCGTGGAGCTGGCGAACGCATGAGCATCATCGTCGGCGAGGAGACCAGGCTGGTCGTCTCGGGCCTCACGGGCCGCGAGGGCAGCTTCCACGGGCTGCGCAACCGCGAGTACGGCACCGACTTGGTCGCCGGGGTGACCCCCAAGAAGGGCGGCCAGGAGGTCGAGGGCGTCCCGATCTTCGACACGATCAAGGAGGCCGTGGACGAGCGCGGCGCCAACACCTCGATGATCTTCGTCCCGGCGCGGTTCGCGGCCGCGGCGATCGACGAGGCGATCGAGGCCGGCGTCGGGACGGTGATCGCGATCACCGAGGGGATCCCGGTCCACGACATGCTGAAGACCTACTGGAAGGCGAAGGAGGCCGGGGTGCGCCTGATCGGGCCGAACTGCCCCGGCGTGCTCTCGCCCGGCAAGGCCAACGTCGGGATCATCCCCGCCCACTTCTTCGAGCAGGGCCCGATCGGCGTCGTCTCGAAGTCGGGCACGCTCACCTACCAGATCGGCAACGAGCTGGCTCAGGCCGGCGTCGGCAACTCCACGATCGTCGGCATCGGCGGCGACCCGATCGTCGGATCCGACTTCATCGACGTCCTCGAGCTCTACGAGGCAGATCCCGAGACCGAGCTGATCGTGATGGTCGGCGAGATCGGCGGTGACGCCGAGGAGCGCGCGGCCGAGTACATCTCCGAGCGGGTCTCGAAGCCCGTCGTCGCCTACATCGCCGGCTTCACCGCTCCTCCGGGGAAGCAGATGGGCCACGCCGGCGCGATCATCTCCGGCTCCTCCGGCACGGCGGAGGCGAAGAAGGAAGCGCTCGAGGCGAAGGGCGTCGGCGTCGGCCGCAGCCCCACCGAGACCGCGCAGCTCGCGGTCGAGGCATTGCAGGGCGCCTAGCCCGCCCGAGCCCGTGCCCGAGCCGGACGCGGACACGACGATCGTCGTCGGCGTCGATCACCGCCCGGCATCGGAGGACGCGCTCGCCCTGGGCCGGCTGCTGGCGGCGGCCACCGGCGCCCGCGTCGTGCCGGCGACGGTGAGCCCCTCGTCCGGGTCCGAGGACGACCCTCCGCCGGTCGCGGATGCCCGCCGGGTCGAGTCGTCGTCCCCGGCGAAGGGGCTCCACGAGCTCGCCGAGGCCGAGCGGGCGGGGATCGTCGTCCTCGGCTCCACCGACCGCGGCACGGCCGGCCGGATCTACCCCGGCAGCGTCGCCGAGCGCCTGCTGAGCGGGGCACCGTGTGCGATCGCGGTCGCCCCCCGCGGCTACGCGCGGCGCGAGACCGACCGCCTGCGGGTGATCGAGGTCGGCTTCGACGGCTCGCCGGAGTCTCGCCACGCGCTCGGGATCGCCCGCGAGCTCGCGCTCGCCTCGGGGGGCACGATGCGGATCTTCGCCGCCTTCGAGACCGGACCGGACGAGCTGGGACCCTTGGGCGTGGAGGCGCGCGACGAGCTTGCCGAGGCCCTGCGCGCGGCGGTCGAGGAGATCCCGGAGGAGGTCCGGCCGCTCGGCCGGCTCGTCGACGGCAACCCGGTCGAGGTCCTCGCCACGCAGGCCGAGGCCGGGGTCGACCTGCTCGTCCTCGGCTCGCGGAGCTACGGGCCGCTCCGGGCGGCGCTGCTCGGCGGCGTTTCGGCGAAGGTCCTGCGCAGGGCCCCGTGCCCGGTGCTCGTCGTCCCGCGCGGCCGGGGCGAGGAAGCGCGGGCGCGCTCGATCTAGCCTTCGACGACGGTTCAGCAGCACCGGCCCGCTTCTGCACCCCCTCCCTGATCGTGGAGCGGCTGCGGATGTCGATCCGGATCGAGAGCGAGATCTAGCGCGCAGCCGCGAGCGCCCCGTTGCTAGGCTCGGAGCCAGATGGCTCCGGACGAACAAACCGCGGAATCCTCCGCTTCGCGTCCGGGTTCGGCTCGATCACCTCTGCAGGTGATCAGCTTCGCCCGCGGCGCCCCAAGCGCCGACATCCTGCCCCGCGACGCCGTTCGCGAGGCCGCGGCCGTCGCGCTCGAGAACGACTGGCAGAAGGCCCTCTCGTACGGCGTCGGCATCGGCCACCCCGGCCTCTGCGAGTGGATCGCCGACCGCCACGGCCTGCCCTCGCCGGCGCACGTGATGGCCACCAACGGCTCGCTCGAGGCCGGCGCGATGCTGTTCGAGTACGCGCTCGAGCCCGGCGACCGGGTGATCGTCGAGCAGCCGTCCTACGACCGCACCCTGCTCCTGATCGGCCGCCTCGGGGTCGAGGTCGTCGGCGTGCCGCTGGAGGCCGACGGGATCGACGTCGCCGCGCTCGAGCGCGAGCTCGCCGCCGGCCCGGTCAAGTTCGTCCACGTGATCCCCAACTTCCACAACCCGGCCGGATGCACGCTCTCGGAGGAGAAGCGCCGCCGCCTCGTGGAGCTCGCCCGCGAGCACGATTTCTGGCTCTTCGAGGACGACCCCTACCGCGAGATCTGCTTCGGGCATGAGTGCCCGCCGACGATGCTCTCGATGGCGGGAGTCGACGGCGACGTCAAGATCGTCCACGCATCGTCCTTTTCGAAGACGATCAGCCCCGGCGTCCGGGTCGGCTACCTCGCCGGTCCGATCGGCGTCATCCAGGATCTCGCCAAACGTGCCAACGAGACCTACATCTCGCCGAACATGCTCGCCGAGTCGATCGTGCTCGAGCTCTGCCGCTCGGGCGCTCTCGACGCCAACATCGAGGTGGTCTGCAAGGCGCTCCACGAGCGCTGCTCGACCCTGGTCGAGTCGCTCCGCGAGCAGCTCCCGGAGGCCGAGTTCGTCGTTCCCGAGGGGGGCTACTTCCTCTGGCTCGACCTGCCCGAGGACGTCGACACCACCGAGCTCGCCGGCGCGGCGAAGGAGGAGGGGGTCACGTTCATCCCCGGGACCGACTTCACGCTGGAGGGCGGCTCGTCGAGCCTGCGGCTCTCCTTCGCGAGCGTGCCCGCCGAGCGGATCCCCGAGGGGGTCGGCCGGATCGCGCGGGCGCTCGAGCGGATCCGGGCGAAGAGCCCCGCCTAGGCCCCGCTCGGGCCGAAACTCCCGCAATTTGCGGGGACGCTTCTTGACTATTGGTTAACCCCGCGTTTCGCTTGCGGGCGTAGCGTCTCCTCTCGAATGAGAGCGACGATCGGAGGTGAGGGATGAGTCCAGTCTGGTTGATCGAAGGTGGCGCGGCGATGGCCGAGGCCGAGTTGCCCGGCGTCGAGGCCGGGGGCGGGAGCGGGGACGGGCAACCGCGATTTCCGAGCTCGCCCGATCAGCGCCTGTCCGCGCTCGCGGCCGCGGTGCGCGAACACGAGAGCCGCGCCCGTCACCACGCGATCCCGGCGCGGCCGGAGGACCTCGTGCTCTACCGCCGGCTGCGCCAGATCTGCGGCGGGCGCTAGCGCCCGTAGCGGTCGCTCGAGAGGACGAGCTGGTCCGGCAGCGGCGGCCGCGGCGGCGGCGCCGGGTCGGCGCGGACCGAGACCGTCTCGGCGACGTCGCGGGCGATCCGGTGCTCGCCGTCGGAGGACCTGACGATGACCTCGTCGCCGCCGTTCGCCGCCAGGATCGTGCCGGTGAGGCCGGGATGGATCCCGGTCTCCTTCAGGTAGTGCAGGAGCTCCTCGGCCTCGTTCTCGAAGCGCAGGATCTCGACGCTCGCGTCGGTCGCGCAATCGGCGAGGAGCGAGCCGTGCTCGCGCTCGCCCTCGACGATCGGGTGGCCGTGCGGGCAGGTCTTCGCGTCGCCGATCGCCGCCATCATCCGCTCTTCGAGCACCGGTGACATCGCGTGCTCGAGCCGCTCGGCCTCCTCGTGGACCTCGTCCCAGGGGATCCCGAGGACGTCGGTGAGGAAGCGCTCGATCAGGCGGTGGCGGCGGACGATCGCGCGGGCGTGCTCGCGGCCGTCGCCGGTGAACCGCAGTGACTTGTCGTCGGAGCGGCTGACGTAGCCGTCGCGCTCCAGCCGGCCGATCATCTCGTGGACGGTCGGGGCGGAGAGGCGCATCGCGCGGGCGATGTTGGCGCCGGTGATCGGCAGCCCCGCCTCCTCGAGCCAGAACATGCTCTGCAGGTACTCCTCCTCGGCGTCGGTGGCGTGCTCGTGACTCATCTCGACCGAGTCTAGAGACCCGCCCTCGCGGGCAAGCACGCACGTCGATTCGACCCCCCGGGCCGCTCGCCGGGAGGGTGAGGCTACCCCTCGGCGAGGGTGCCGACGACCGCCTCGTAGAAGCCGTCGCCCATCGCCCCGTCGGTCACGGTCACGTTGGCGTGGCCGGCGATCGCCTCGCGGATGCCGGGATCGCGGGCCGGGCCGTTGGCGGGGACGAAGAAGCGCCCGACGACCGGGGCGACACCGAGGTCCTCGGCCGAGTCGCCGACCGCGATGCACTCCTCGGGCGCGTAGCCGCGCGCGCGCATATGAAATGCGACCGCCTTCGCCTTCGAGGCGTCGGCGGGGACCAGGTGGTAGGCGTGGGTGGTCTCGATCCCGGGCATCGGCCGGCCGATCGCGCCGTTGTCGAGGAAGCGCAGGTGGTCGTGCCCGTGCTCGGCGAGCAGCGCGTTCACCTCGCCGACGTCGACCTTGCCCCGGAAGAGGTGCGAGAGCTCGCGCTGGACGTGCCAGGGGGAGTGGTACTCGAGGCGGTCCGGGAAGGCCTCGAACAGCAGGTCGGGCACCCCGGCGGCGACGATCTTCTCGTAGACCGTCCCCTGCTCGTCGGAGACCAGGCCACCGGTCAGGTAGGTCCGCTCGCGGTCGATCACGATCGCGCACCCCGCCTCGTAGATGTACGCGGTCTGGCCCATCAGCCGCGAGTCCTCCAGCACCTGCGCCTCGCGCCGGCCGGACTTGACGACGACCTCGACGCCGGCGCGGTGAAGGGCCTCGAGCGCGCGCGACTGCGCGCGGGAGAAGTTGCCCTCGGCGTCGCGGAAGAGCGAGCCGCCCTTCCCGAGCAGGGTCCCGTCGAGGTCCGTGTAGACACAGCGCAGCGCCACGGCGGGGTACCGTAGCTAGCGGTGCTCGACCAGGCGACCTCCGCTGCCAGAGCGACCTCCTGGTCGCTCCCCGACCGCGAGCTCGACCTGACCGCGCCGATCGGGGCGGGGATCGTGAACGTCACCGCCGACTCCTTCTTCGAGGGCGCGCGCAGCGGCACCCCCGAGCGCGCGATCGCGGACGGCGTCCGCCTCGCGCGAGCGGGCTTCGAGCTGCTCGACGTCGGCGCGGTCGCCGCCCGCAGCGGGCCGCCCGTGGCAGCCGCGGAGGAGGCCGCGCGCCTGGTCCCGGCGGTCGCCGGCCTCGCCGCGGCGACCGGCCTCCCGATCAGCGCCGACACGTTCTCGCCGGAGGTCGCGCGCCGCGCGGTCGAAGCGGGGGCGAGCATCGTGAACGACATCGGCGGCGGTGAGCCGGCGCTGCTCGCCGCGGTCGCGGAGTCGGGAGCCGCCTACGTGCTCATGCACATCGAGGGCCCGCCACGGGTCGACCGCGAGCTGCCCGCCTACGACGACCCGGTCGCATACCTCTCCCACTGGTTCGGCGAGCGGATCAAGGCGGCGGTCGCGGCCGGGATCGACGAGCGCCGGATCGCGATCGACCCCGGCCTCGACTTCGACCTCTCGGTCGAGGACGACATCGAGATCCTGCGGCGGCTCGGCGAGCTGCACGCGCTCGGGCGGCCGATCTTCCTCTCGCTCTCGCGCAAGGACTTCCTCGGCGCGATCCTCGCCGGCTCCTGGGAGGAGCGCACGGGGGCCGCCGACCGCGAGTGGGCGACCTGCGCCGCGGCCGCGCTCGCCGTCACGGCCGGCGCGCAGGTGCTGCGCCTGCACGACGCGAGCGCGCTCGACGCGGTCCGGGTCGCGGGCCGGATCGCGCATGGCTGAGGCCGCCGCCGGCGCCGCCGTCGAGACCGCCTGGGAGTGGGTCGTGGGGGCCGGCGTCGACGACGGCCGCCTGGTCGATGCCAGCTCGACGCCCCCGCGCCCCGCCGAGACCGCCGAGATCCCGGGCGCGCTCGAGCCGAGCGTCGCCGAGGCGCTCCGCGGCGCCGGCATCGACCGGCTCTACTCGCACCAGGTCGAGGCGCTCGAGGCCGCCGGCGAGGGCAACCTGATCGTCACCAGCGGCACGGCTTCGGGCAAGTCGCTCTCCTTCAACCTGCCGGTCCTGGACTCGCTGGCGCGCGATCGCGCCCGCCGCGCGATCTACCTCTACCCGACGAAGGCGCTTGCCCAGGACCAGGCGCGAAAGCTCTCCGAGCTCGGCCTCGGCTCGCTTCGCCACGCGATCTACGACGGCGACACCCCGCGCGAGGACCGCCCGCAGATCCGCAAGCGCTCGAACCTGATCCTGACCAACCCCGACATGCTGAACGTCGGCGTCCTCCCGCATCACAAGCGGTGGGGGGACGTGCTCGCGAACCTCGAGTGGATCGTCCTCGACGAGGCGCACACCTACCGCGGCGTCTTCGGCTCGCACGTCGCCAACGTGATGCGGCGCCTGCGGAGGGTCGCGGCGGCCTACGGCGCGACGCCCCGTTTCATCCTGACCTCCGCGACGATCGCGAACCCGGTCGAGCTCGCGGAGCGGCTCGTCGGCGAGCCGTTCGCCCTCGTCGACTCCGACGGCGCTCCGCGTGCCCGCCGCAGGATCGGAATCTGGAACCCGCCGTTGATCGACGAGGCGCTGGGCACGCGGCGCTCGCCGCTCTCGGAGTCGGCGGAGCTGCTCGCCGACCTCGTCGCGGCGGGCGTGCGGACGATCTGCTTCCTGCGCAGCCGCCGCGGCATCGAGCTGATCCAGCGGTTCGCGCGGATGCGGCTCACCGACCAGGGCCACGGCGACCTCGCCGACCGGATCGCGCCCTACCGTGCCGGCTACACGCCCCAGCAGCGCCGCGAGATCGAGGCCCGGCTCTCCTCGGGAGACCTGCTCGCGGTGGTCGCCACCGACGCCCTCGAGCTCGGCATCGACATCGGCGAGCTCGACGCCGCGATCTGCACGACCTTCCCGGGCACGGTCGCCAGCCTGCGCCAGATGTGGGGCCGCGCGGGCCGCCGGCGCGAGGGGATCGCGATGTACGTCGCGGGCCAGGACGCGCTCGACCAGTTCTTCTGCCGCCACCCGGACGAGTTCCTCGAGCGCCCCGTGGAGGCCGCGATCCTCGACCACCGCAACGAGCGGATCCGGCTCGCCCACCTGCTCGCGGCCGCGTTCGAGGCGCCGCTCGGTCCCGAGGACGCGGAGATCCTCGACGCGGACTGGGAGGACGGCGCGAAGGAGCTCGTGCGCGTCGGCGAGCTCCGCCGCGGGCGCGGGGGGCGCTACTACCCGCGGGGCCCGGGCTTCCCGGCCGGGGCGATCTCGCTGCGCTCGGCCTCGGCGGACTCGGTCGCGGTGGTCGAGGCCGCCTCGGGGGAGATGCTCGGGACGGTCGAGGCCGAGCGCGCCTTCTCGACCGTCCACCCGGGCGCCGTCTACCTGCACTTCGGGCGCAGCTACGAGGTCCGAGAGCTCGACGTCGACGCCCGCCGGGCGATCGTCGAGCCCTTCGACGGCGACTGGTACACGCAGCCCAAGAAGGAGACCGAGGTCTTCATCGAGGAGGTCGCCGAGCGCCGGATGATCGGCGGGATCGAGCTCAGCTTCGGCGAGGTCTCGGTAACCGAGCAGGTGATGGCGTTCCAGCGCAAGAGCCTCTCCGATCACGAGGTGATCGAGCTGGTCGCGCTCGAGCTGCCCGAGCAGAACTTCCCGACCCAGGCGCTCTGGTACGCCCTCCCGGACGAGCTCGCCGGCCCCGCGGCGCTCGGCCCCGACATCCAGCTCGGCGCCCTGCACGCGACCGAGCACTCGCAGATCGCCGTGCTGCCGCTGCTGGCGATGTGCGACCGCTGGGACATCGGGGGCCTCTCCACCAACGTCCACTTCCAGACCGGGCAGCCCACGATCTTCATCTACGACGGCCACCCCGGGGGCGTCGGGATCTCCCGCCAGGGCTTCGAGCGCTTCGACCGGCTCGTCGCCGACGCGGCGCGGCTGGTCGGCGAATGCCCCTGCCGGGCGGGGTGCCCGTCGTGCGTGCAGAGCCCGAAGTGCGGCAACCTGAACGAGCCCCTGCACAAGGCGGGGGCGCTCGAGCTGATGGAGGCCACGATCAACGCGATCGGCGCGGCCGCGCGGCCGGCGAAGCGCCCGCGGGCGGCGTGAGCCGCCCGCTCCAGATCAGCGTGGTCGGCGCGGGGTCCGAGGACCCCGAGCTCGCGGTGCTCGCCGAGGAGGTCGGGAGGCGCGTCGCCGAGGCCGGCGCCCGCCTGGTCTGCGGCGGCCTGGGCGGCGTGATGGCGGCGGCCTCACGGGGCGCCGCCAAGGCCGGCGGGGAGGTAGTCGGGATCGTGCCGACCGCGGAGCCCGGCGACGCCAACCCGCACGTCACCCATCCGGTCGCCACCGGCATCGGCCAGGCCCGCAACCTCGCGGTCGTCGCCAGCGGCGACGCCGTGATCGCGGTCGGCGGCGCCTGGGGGACGCTGTCGGAGATCGCCTTCGCGAGGCGGCTCGGGCGGCCGGTGATCGGCCTGCGCACCTGGGAGCTCGCGAGCGCCTCGCAGGAGGCCGGGATCGAGCCCGCCTCCGACCCGCGCGCGGCGGTCGCGGCGGCGCTCGAGCGGGCGCGCGGCGACTAGGCCGTAGCGGCTAACCAGGTCACCGCCATTACAACGTTTAGGCCGAACCTCGGCGGGTAGGCAGGGCAAGGGTTCCGTGCGGTCGGGGGACGCGCGCGCTGGAGCGGGTGGAGCGGGCAAATTCGATGCCTCGGAGGGGTAACCAAGTGAAGAGACTCGTGCTTTGCCTGGCGGCGCTCGCGTGCGCCGCCGCCGCCCTGCTCGTCCCGGCGGGCGCTTCCGCCGCCACCGACCGCTACATCGTCGTCCTCGACGGCGGCGCCGACGCCGCGTCCGTCGCGTCCGGCCTCGGGCTCGACACCGGCCACGTCTACCGCGACGCGCTCGACGGTTTCTCGACCCGGATGAGCCCCGCGACCGCCGCCGCGGTCGAGGCGCTTCCGGTCGTCGACTACGTCCAGGAGGACAAGCGCGTCAAGGCCTTCGCGCAATCGACGCCGACCGGCATCAACCGGGCCGACGCCGACCTCAGCCCGACCGCCGCGATCGGCGGCAACGGCGGCGACGTCGACGTCGACGTCGCGGTCATCGACACCGGCGTCCAGGCGAGCCACCCGGACCTGAGGGTGACGCAGAACAAGAACTGCTCGCTGTTCGGCCTCGGCGGCGCCGGTGACCAGAACGGTCACGGGACCCACGTCGCGGGCACGATCGGCGCCCTCGACAACCAGCAGGGAGTCGTCGGCATGGCGCCGGGCGCGCGGATCTGGAACGTCCGCGTCTTAAACGCCGCGGGCATCGGCTTCACCTCCGACATCGTCTGCGGGATCGACTACGTCACGGCCAACGCGGGCTCGATCGAGGTCGCGAACATGAGCCTCGGCGGGGGCGGGTCCGACGACGGCAACTGCGGCCGGACCGACGGCGACGCCGAGCACGAGGCGATCTGCGAGGCCGTGGGCGCCGGGGTGACCTTCGCGGTCGCCGCCGGCAACGACAGCCAGGACGCGGCCGACACCGCCCCGGCGTCATACGACGAGGTGATCACCGTCTCCGCGCTCGCCGACTTCAACGGCCAGCCCGGTGGAGGCGCCGCCTCGACCTGCACCAGCGACCAGGACGACACGTTCGCGAGCTTCTCCAACTTCGGAGCGGACGTGGACGTGATCGCCCCCGGCGTCTGCATCAACTCGACCTGGATGGGCTCCGGCTACAACACGATCTCGGGGACGTCGATGGCGAGCCCGCACGTCGCCGGCGCCGCCGCGCTCTACGAGTCGACCCACCCGGGCTCGAGCCCGGCCGAGACCAAGGCCGCCCTGCAGTCGGCGGGCACGCTGGACTGGTCGGACGCGGACGATCCCGACCCGATCAAGGAGCGCCTGCTGAACGTCTCCGGCTTCTAGCCACGCTCGCGGAGGGATGCCGAGGCCCGAGAGCCCCGCCGTGCGTTCGGCGGGGCTCTCGCCTTTTCGGAGACCGGGACGCCGCGTAGGATCGCGCCGTGCCCTGGATGAACACGGATCCCGACTCGATGAAGCAGGCGATCGCCGAGAGCGGCTGGGTCGACGGCGAGATCGTCGCGGTCGGCCACCTCCGCCAGGGCAAGGCGCCGACGGCCGTCGGCATGGCGACCGGTTTCGCGGTCTGGGAGGTCCTGCGGCCGCGGCGCTCGAAGCTCCTGCCCCGGCACTTCGTGCTCGCCGTCACCCCCGACCGCGTCGTCGCCTTCAAGGCCGCCGGCGGCAGCGGCGAGGACTCGTCCCACTACGAGCTCAAGGTCCTCTCCGGCGAGCAGGCGTCGTTCCCGCGCGCCTCCGTCGCGGTCTCCGGCCTCACCGAAGGCCCGCGTTCGAAGGGCGCGACGCTGAAGATCGACGGCCAGAGCTTCCCGGTCTCGCGCCCGAACCTGAGCGGCGACCCGAACACCGACGAATGCCTCGCGGCGCTCGGCGGGCTCGCCGTCTGACGGCTTCCCGGGCTCTCGCTAGCCTTTCCGCCCGCACCCGGCGAGGTAGCTCAGTTGGTAGAGCACACGACTGAAAATCGTGGTGTCGGCAGTTCGATTCTGCCCCTCGCCATCCTTCGCTCCGGCTGAGCACGTTCCGAGCACGTTCCGAGAACTCGGGCGCCTACTAGCATCGGCCACGATGGCCACGCCGGAGACCGCCGAGGCGACGCAGACCCTTCCGGGCTGGGATCTCGAGCACCTGCTCGAGGGCTCCGGCGTCGCCACGGCGGCGGACGGCGATGACGCCGGGCGCGTCGACGCCCTCCTCGACGAGGCCGGCGAGCTCGCCGAGCGGTTCGCCGCCGAGCACGAGGGCAAGGTCGCGGAGCTCGACTCGGCCGGGCTGCGCGCGGCGATGCTGGCGCTCGCCCGGATCTCGGAGCTGGTCGGGCGAGCGGGGAGCTACGCGCAGCTCGCGTTCTCCGCGAACACCGCCGACCCCGAGACCGGCGCGCTCATGCAGCGCGTCACCGAGCGCGCCACCCAGGTCCAGACGAAGCTGATCTTCTTCGAGCTCGAGTGGGTGGCGCTCGACGACGCGCGCGCGGCCGAGCTGCTCGCGGGCGAGGGCCTCGAGTTCTGCCGGCACCACCTCGAGCTCGAGCGCCGCTACAAGCCGCACGTCCTCTCCAAGCCCGAGGAGCTCATCGTCACCGAGCTCTCCGTCACCGGGCGGTCGGCCTGGAGCCGGCTCTTCGACGAGCTCACCTCGGCGATCCGCGTGGAGGTTCCCGGCGGTGAGCCGGCGCCCCTCGACGTCGCGCTCTCGCGCCTGCGCGACCCCGACCGGGAGGTCCGCCGCGCCACCGCCGAGGCGGTGACCGAGGCGCTCGAGCCCGGCCTGCGAACCCGTGGGTACGTCTTCAACACGCTGCTCCAGGACAAGGCGATCGGCGACCGGCTGCGCGACTACCCGCACTGGGTCGCCGCCCGCAACCTCTCGAACGAGGCTTCGGACGAGTCGGTCCAGGCGCTCGTCGAAGCGGTCCAGGGCCGCTACGAGCTCGCCCGCCGCTGGTACCGCGTGAAGGCGCGCCTGCTCGGAATCGACCGGCTCGCCGACTACGACCGGATGGCGAGCGTCTCCTCCGACGACGTCGAGATCCCGTGGGACGAGGGCCGGGTGATCGTCCGCGACGCCTTCGGCTCGTTCTCCGATCGCGCCGCCGAGGTCTTCGACCGCTTCATCGACGAGCGCTGGGTGGACGCGCCCCCGCGCGAGGGCAAGCGCGGCGGCGCCTTCTCGGCGCCGACGGTGCCCGAGGTCCACCCCTACGTGATGCTGAACTACACCGACACCCGCAACGACGTCCTCACGCTCGCCCACGAGCTGGGCCACGGGCTCCACCAGACGCTCGCGCGCGACCAGGGCGCCTTCCACCAGAACACCCCGCTGACGGTGGCCGAGACGGCCTCGGTCTTCGCCGAGCAGGTCGTCTTCGGCCGCCTGCTCGCCGGGGCCGAGACCCCCGAGTCCCGGCTCTCCCTGCTCGCCGAGGCGGTGGAGGGCCAGATCGCGACCGTCTTCCGGCAGATCGCGATGAACCGCTTCGAGGACGCCGTCCACCGCGCTCGCCGCACCGAGGGCGAGCTCTCCGTCGAGCGCTTCGGCGAGCTCTGGAGCGGGACCCAGGCCGACTTGCTCGGCTCGAGCGTCGAGCTAACCGACGGCTATCGCTCCTGGTGGTCGTACGTGCCCCACTTCATCGGCGCCCCCGGCTACGTCTACGCCTACGCCTACGGCCAGCTGCTCGCGCTCTCGGTCTACCGCAAGTACGAGTCCGAGGGCGAGGCGATGGTCCCCGCCTACCTCGAGATGCTCGCCGCCGGCGGCTCGCGCTCCCCCGAGGAGCTCGGCGAGATCGTCGGCGTCGACCTCGCCGACCCCGGGTTCTGGGACTCCGGCCTCGACCTCGTCGCCGAGCAGATCTCGGCGGCCGAGGCCGCGGCCGAAGAGCTGATCGCCGCGCGCGGCTAGAGCGCGTCGAACGAGACGAGGCGCGGGGGAGTTCCGCGTCAGGAATCGGGCCGCGACCGCGACTTTGCAAGGGAGAGTTCAGCCGTCCGGCGCGCTCTCTACTTTCACGACGATCAGATGAACGGCCAGCTTGGCATCGACGGAACGCTTCCCGCCAACGGCAATTCCCCTGCAAACGGGGCGAAACCGGTGGCGGTCGAGAACGGCGCGAACGGCGCGGCGCCGGCCGCGCGGGTCTTCATCCGCGACCTCACCGACGGTCAGCAGGTGACCGCCGCGTTCGTCGTTCGCGGCCGCGAGCGGCGGCGCAAGAAGGACGGCAGCGACTGGCTCCAGCTGATGCTCGCCGACCGCACCGGGCGGATCCCGGCGAAGCTCTGGGAGGGTGTCGACGAGGTCTTCGACCTCTGCGCCGCGGGCTCGATCGTGATCGTCGAGGGCCGCTACTCCGTACACGAGCGCTACGGCGCCAGCGTCACACTGCAGCGGCTGCGGGCCGCGGCCGAGGGCGAGTACGACAGCGCCGACCTGCTCGACGTCGCGGACACCCCGGTCGAGCGGCTGGAGGGCGACCTGCGCGCCCTGATCGCGACGATTCAGAACCCTCACCTCGCGGCCCTGCTCGACCGCTTCTTCGGGGAGGGCACCGCGCGCTGGCGGCGCTTCCGCGAGGCGCCGGCGGCGAAGTTCTACCACCAGGCCTACCGCCACGGCCTGCTCGACCACTCGCTCTCGGTCGCGCAGGCGGTCAGCGCCGCGGCCTCCGCCTTCCCGGGCATCGACCGCGACGTCGCGGTCACCGGCGGCCTGCTGCACGACATCGGCAAGACCGAGGCCTACAACGACGATCCGCTCGCGATCGACCTCACCGACGACGGTCGCCTGCTCGGCGAGATCCCGCTGGGCTACTACATGGTCCGCCGCGAGATCGAGTCGATCGAGGGCTTCCCATCCCCGCTTGCCCGCGCGATCCTGCACATCATCCTCTCCCACCACGGCAAGCTCGAGCAGGGCTCGCCGGTCGTGCCCGCCACCCGCGAGGCGACCCTCGTGCACGCCATCGACAACCTCGGCGGCACCCTCGGCAGCTTCGACCGCATCGAGCGCGCCCTCCCCGAGGGCGAGGCCTGGTCCGGCTTCGACCGCGGCATCGACTCCTCCGCCTACTTCCTCTCGCGCGCGGCGTAGCTAGGGTCCGCCCGGTGCGGAGGGTCGAGGCGAATGGCGTCGAGCTGTGCGTCGACGAGTTCGGCGATCCCGGCGACGGGCCGATGCTCCTGCTCGCCGGCACCGGCTCCTCGATGGACTGGTGGCGGCCCGAGCTATGCGAGCGATTCGCCGCGCACGGACGCCGCGTCGTCCGCTACGACCACCGCGACACCGGGCAGTCGGTGACCTATCCGCCGGGGGAGCCGGGGTACGACGGCCGCGACCTTGCCGACGACGCGGTCGGCCTGCTGGACGCACTCGGGATCGACCGCGCGGACCTGGTCGGGATCTCGGCGGGCGGCGGCATCGCCCAGGAGGTCGCGGTCGAGCACCCAGAGCGCGTTACCACCCTGACGCTGATCGCGACGAGCTTCGCCGACCGCGCACTCCCCGACATTTCCTTCCCCGAGGGAGTCGAGCCGTTCGCCTTCGACGAGTCCGAGCCCGATTGGCGGGAGCGGGAAGCCGTCATCGACTACCTGGTGGCGTTCGAGCGTGCCCTGGCGAGCCCGGCTCGCGAGTTCGACGAGGAGGCCGCCCGCCGCGCCGTGGCCGAGGCCGTCGATCGCGCCGCCGACATCGCGGCGATCACGAACCACGACGTCATGGACCACGGGGACGCGCCTCCCGGCCGGCTGGAGGACCTCGACCTGCCGGTCCTCGTCGTCCACGGCGCCGACGACCCGCTCTTCGCGGTGGGCCACGGCGAGGCGCTCGCGGCCGCGATCCCCGGCGCCCGACTGCTCGTGCTCGACGCGGTCGGCCACGAGCTGCCGCGGGAGTGCTGGGACCGCGTCGTCCCGGCGATCCTCGAGCTCACCGGCGGTTAGGCTGGAAGCGGTGGACGAGGCGGAACCGCACGGCTTCAAGGAGGGCGACCCGGTCTGGGTCGAGGACGGCGACGGCAAGCACCACCCGGGGGTGTTCGTCGGCGACAACGAGAGCGCCGGCTGGTTCGGCGGCGGCCCGAGCGCCTACGTCGTGCACCCCGAGGCGCACCGGGCCGAGGTCGTCTCGATCTTCCGGATCACGCCCCGGGACGAATAACGACGGTGGCGGCGGCGTCGCCCTCCGCACGGCTCGCCACGCCACGCGACGCGGCCGATGCCGGCCGCCTCCTGCACGACTTCAACACCGAGTTCGACGAGCGGACGCCGGGCGCCGAGGCGCTCGCCGAGCGCATCGGGCCGATGATCGCCGACGGCGAGGCCACCGTCCTGCTCGCCGGCGAGGGCCCCGACGGGGTCGCGGTGCTGCGCTTCCGCCGCGCGATCTTCGAGGACGGGCTTTACGCCTACCTCGAGGAGCTCTACGTCGCCCCCCGGCACCGCGGCGAGGGCCTCGGGCGCGCGCTGCTCGAGGCCGCGATGCAGGCCGCCCGGGAACGCGGGGCCGTCTTCATCGAGCTCGGCACGAGCGAGGACGACGTCGCCGCCCGCGGCCTCTACGAGAGCGCCGGGTTCACGAACCGCGAGGGCGGCACCGGCGGGCCGGTGATGTTCGTCTACGAGCGCGAGCTCTGAGCGCTCGCGCGGCGGCGCTACTTCCTGCCCTTGACGACGACGCGCTCCTGCATCTGGACCGGGTGCAGGGCGCAGAAGAGGCGGTAGGTCCCCTTCTTCTTCAGCTTGCGCGAGTAGGTCCGGCCGTCGTCCAGGTTCGGCGACCCGATCCCGACCGGGCCGTTGGCGAGCGTCACGTTGTGGAGCTCGGAGCCCTTGAAGTCCCACTCGATCTCGGCGCCCTTGCGGACCTCGATGTTGGGCTCGGAGAAGAAGCGGTCGCCCACGGTGACTGTGCCGCCCTCGCGCATCCGCTCGAGCTTGCCGGGCGGGGCGCCGATCTCGATCGCGTTGCCGTCGTCGTCGAGGCCGGTCAGCGGGACCTCGAACGGGACCGGGGCGTGGGTCCCGGGCTGGCTCGTCCCGTATTTCTGGACGTCGGTCGGCAGCGGGCCGCAGCCGTCGGTGACGCTCGGGTCCTCGGCGAAGTAGACGACGTTGATCCCCATCACCCGCGTGTGGGGCCGCGAGTTCTCGTACTCGGAGTTGAGGCGGATCGTCTGGCCGGCCTCGACCGGGATCCCGGTCTGGCTCGTGAACCCGCTCATGTTCACCGGGCCGGGCTCGTGGAGGATCGGCCTGACGTTGTAGAAGGGGTGGTCGGACGAGCCCCAGGTCGGCGTCGAGCGGGCGACCTCGCGATTCCCGCACCCGGGCTCGGTCAGCGTCAGCCGCCGCGCCCCGCCGTGGACGTGACCGCCGCCGGCGATGATCCGGCCGGCCTGGGGGAAGGTGAAGTCGGCGGTCTTCGTGTGGGTCGAGCCCTTCTCGCCCGTGCCGGGGACGTTGTAGATCGGGTCGGAATGGCAGTTCTCGACGTCCAGCCAGTAGGGGTCGACCGGCGTGAGGCTCGGGTCGGTGTCGGTCGTGACCGTGTACTGGATGTAGGCCTCGTCGAGGTCGCTGAGGTGGTTCATCACCATGTAGACGAGGCCCCACTCGTCGCTGGCCCGGACCGGGTACCCGTAGCCGTCGGGGAGCGCCAGCTTGGCCCGCTCCTCGCCCGCGCCGTAGAACCGATCGGGCGCGAAGCCGAGCGGGGTCTGGTTGTCGAAGCCCATGATCGAGTCGCAGGTCTTGTCGGGCCGCGAAAGGTTGGCGAAGACGATGTGGTGCAGCATCAGCCGCTGGATCGGGATCGGGTTCCCCTCGGCGTCGACGATGTCGACATCCATCCTCGTGATGAACCCGTTGACGTCCGGGCTCGGCGCCAGCTGAATGTTCTGCTGGACCTCGTAGCCGGCGACCGCGATCGGGCCGGTGCGGAAGGTCTGGGTCTCGACCGCCGCCGAGGCAAGCGACGGAGCGGCGAGCGCGGTGATCGCGGCGAGGAGCGGGGCCAGCCGGCGGAATGCCCGGCGAACACCTCGATGCCCGTCCCTGGCCACATGGCCAATGTAGGGGATCATGCACGCCGTGGGCAAGCCGCTCGAAGGAGTCCGGGTCCTGGATGCGGCGAGCTTCATCGCCGGTCCGCTGGCGGCGGCGATGCTCGGCGACCTCGGGGCCGACGTCGTGAAGCTCGAGCTCGGGGCGGGCGACCCGCTGCGGCGGGTTGGCGGTGTCCTCGGCGACGACGCGTCGGCGAGCTTCGCCTTCGCCAACCGCGGCAAGCGTGGCATCCGCCTCGACCCCGCCGCCCCCGAATGCGCCGCGACCGTCGCCGGGCTCGCCGCCGCCGCGGACATCGTCGTCCACAACCAGCGTGCCGCGCGGGCGAAGCGCCTCGGGCTGACCGGAGGGGGCGGGATCGTCGTCGAGATCACCGCGTTCGGCAACAGCGGCCCCTACGCCGAGCGGCCGGCGCTCGACCCGATCGTGCAGGCGATGGCGGGGATCGCGGCGCTCACCGGCGAGCCCGACGGCGAGCCGCGCAAGGTCGCCGCCCCGGTCGTCGACGTCGCGACGGCGGCGACCGCTGCCTTCGCGGCGCTCGCCGCCCTCCGCGAGCACGAGCGCACCGGCGAGCCGGCGCGCGTGACGGTGTCCCTGTTCGAGGTCGGCCTGACCCTCAACGCCTCGAACTTCGCGATGCGCTCCGCGCGCGGCGAGCCGCTCGAGCGGCTCGGCAACGCGAGCCACGCGCTCATCGCCGACCAGTTCGCCGCGGCCGACGGGCTCGTCTGGCTCGCGGTCTGGGAAACGCGGCAGTGGCGGCGGCTCTGCGAGCTGCTCGGCCTCGGCGATCTCGCCACCAACGAGCGCTTCGCCACCAACGCCGACCGGGTCGCGAACCAGGAGGAGCTCCGCCCGCGCCTCGAGCAGGCGATCGCCGGCTGGCTCGCGGAGGAGCTGCGCGCGGCGCTCTCCTCCGCCGGGATCCCCGCGGCGATCACCCTCGGCCTCGAGGCGGTGGTGGCGGATCCGCACGTGCGGGCGATCGGCGCGATGCGCACCGAGCCCAGGCTCGAGGGGCCGGACCTCACCCTCCCGGCGGGGCCGCTGCGGCTCGGCGGCGAGCGCCCGGCCGCCGGGCGCCCGGCGCCACGCCTCGGCGAGCACACGGACGAGATCCTCGCGGAGCTCTAGGGGTTCGCCGGGTCGAAGCGCTGGTTGCAGCGCTGGATCACCGTGACGTTGCCCTCGGCGTCGGTGATGCAGTCGAGGAGCTTGTTGGCCTCGTCGATCTGGGCCGCCGAGGAGGCCGCCTGCTGCGCCTGCAGCCGCTCGGCCTTGCGGACCGACTGCTGGACGTTCGGCGAGAGCTCGTCGAAGTTCTCGAACTGGTCGAAGCCGCGGTTGATCGCGTTGTCGGTGGTCTCGAGCACCGGCTTCACGATGAAGAAGTACGCCGCCGCCAGGATCGCCACCGTCGTGAGGATCTTGAGCAGCGGGCTGATGAAGGTCCCCGCTCCGATCATGGCTGCAGATTACGCTCCAGGAAGGCGGTCTGGTCGGCCACGGTGCGCTTGAACAGCGCGTCGACGTAGATCTCGAAGTGGCGGCCGTCGTAGCGGATCGCCTCGCCGCGCGGAGCCCGCTCGGCCGCCTCGATCGATGGGCCAGGGGGCGTGACCCCGTCGTGGTCGCAGAAGCAGACGAGGAGCGGACACGCGATCTCCCCCGCGCGCCGGACCGGCCGGTAGAGCGCGAAGCGGAGGAGGAGGCGCGCCGCAACGCGGTTCTGCCAGGCGCTCCGCTCCGGGACGAGGCGGGCGTAGCCGGCCTCGGCGTCGTCGTCGATCAGCGCGGCGGCGCTCCCCGGAGGGCCGGTGAGCGGCACGTAGACGGGGTCCTTGCCGCGCAGCCGGGCGGCCTCGTCGCGGAGCCCGTTCCAGACCGCGCGCAGCGCCCGCCGCGGCCCCAGGGCCCTGAGCGCCGCCATCCCGTCGGACATCGGCGCCTGTGCGATCGCGGCGCCGAGCCGGTCGTCCTCGGCCGCGATCGTGATCACGTGACCGCCCCCGAACGAGGTCCCCCAGATCGCCACCCGCTCGGGATCGACGCCGTCTAGACCCCGCGCGAACGCGACCGCCGCTCGCCAGTCGCCGAGCTGGCGCCCGATGTCGAGCAGCTGCCGGGGCTCACCGGTCGAGGCGCCGAAGTGCCGGTAGTCGAACACGACCACCCGCATGCCGGCGGCCGCGAACCGCTCCGCGTACGGCGGCAGCCCGGCCTCGCGCACGCCCCCGAGCCCATGGGCCATGACGACGCACGGCCCACCACCCGGAC
>DASUSH010000011.1:0-12413 GCA_036375215.1 Solirubrobacterales bacterium | reverse complement strand
GAGCTTGTCGAGCCCGGTCCCCCCCGCCATCGCCGCGGTGATCCCGATCACGCGCTCATCCGCCTCGGCCTCGGCGATCAGGGCCTCGGCGAAGACCGCCGTGTATTGCGGAGGCGCCGCGGGCGGCGGCTTCTCGAGCTTTTCGGGCGCGATCGAGTCCGGCGCGTCGGTCTCCTTCAGGGGCTCGGGCTTCTTCGGCGCCGGGCGCCGGTCGACGATCGAGCCCGGCTTCGCCGCGTGCCACTTCTCCATCCCCTCGAGCCCGCCCTCCTCGGCGGCGGCGAAGCCCTTGCCCTTCACGGTGTGGATGTGGACGACGACCGGGCGGTTCGCGCCCAGCGCGCCGCGCAGCGCGTGGCGGAGCGCGCCGACGTCGTGGCCGTCGATCACCCCGACGTAGGCCAGGTCGAGCTCCTCGAAGAGCAGGCCGGGCGCGAGGTACGCCTTCGCCGCCGACTTGATCTCGGGGCCGAGCCGGCCGATCTGGTCGCCGAGACCGAGCGGCAGCTTGCGCAACCGGTCCTCGACGTCCTCGCGGGCGCGATAGAGCCGCGGGTTGAGGCGGACGCGGTTGAAGTTGCGCGAGAGCGCGCCGACGTTCGGCGAGATCGACATCCCGTTGTCGTTCAGGACGATCACGATCGGGGTCTCGAGCCCGCCGGCGTTCTGCAGCGCCTCGTAGGCGACGCCACCGGTGAGCGCGCCGTCGCCGATCACGGCGACGACGTGGCCGTCCTCGCCGATCCCCTTGCGCATAGCCTCCTTGAGCCCCACCGCGTAGCCGATCGAGGTCGACGCGTGGCCGGCGCCCATGATGTCGTGCTCGGATTCGGCGATCGAGCAGAACGGGGCGAGCCCGCCGTACTTGCGGATCGTCTCGAGCCGGTCGCGGCGGCCGGTCAGGACCTTGTGCGGGTAGGCCTGGTGGCCGACGTCCCAGAGGATCTTGTCGCGCGGGGAGTCGAGCAGGCTGTGCAGGGCGACGGCGAGCTCGCAGGTGCCGAGATTGGCGCCGAAGTGGCCGCCGATCTCACCAATCGTGTCGATGATCAGCTCGCGGGTCTCCTGGGCGAGCTCCTGGAGCTCGGCGTCGCCGAGGCCCTTCAGGTCCTCGGGCCCGTCGACCGAGTCGAGGCGGTTCTCGTCGTGCTCTGCGCTCATCGCTGCCGGGTGTGGATGAAGTCGGCGATCCGCTCGAGGTCGCCCGTGTCCCCGTCCGCCCCGGCAAGCGCCTCGCGCGCCTTCGCGTGCGACTCGGCGGCCAGCTCGCGCGCCTGCTCGAGACCGAAGAGACTCACGTAGGTCACCTTTCCGTGGCGTTCGTCGGAACCGCGGGGCTTGCCGAGCTCCTCGTCCGAGCCCGTCACGTCGAGGATGTCGTCGACGATCTGGAACAGGACGCCGAGCTCGTCGGCAAATCGGGAGTACGGAATTGTCGCAGGCTCGGAGAGGCCCGCCAGTGACAATGCGACCGCGACGCTCGCGTGGATCAGCTTCCCGGTCTTCAGCTCGTGGAGCGCGCGCAACCCGGAGGCGCCGAGGTCCTGCTCGGTGACGTCGACGTACTGGCCGCCGACCATGCCCTGGACGCCGGTGGCGGCGCCGATCTCGCGCAGCGCCGCCACGACCCGCTCGGGCGGGCCGCCCTGGCGCTCGGCGACCAGCCGCAGCGCCTCCGCGAAGAGCCCGTCACCGGCGAGGATCGCGACGTTCTCCCCGTAGACGACGTGCGACGTCGGGCGCCCGCGGCGCAGGTCGTCGTCGTCCATCGCCGGCAGGTCGTCGTGGATCAGCGAGTAGGTGTGGATCAGCTCGATCGCGGCCGCCGCCGGCAGCACCGACGCCGGGTCGACGCCGGCCGCGCGCGCGGTCGCGAGCACGAGCACCGGCCGGATGCGCTTGCCGCCGGCGAGCAGCGAGTAGCGCATCGCCTCGTCGAGACCCGAGGTGCCGGGCATTCCGGAGAAGTGCAGGTCGCGCAGGTACTCCTCGACCAGCTCGCGCAGGTCGTCCGGGTATTCCTCGCGGCCCGAAGCGGGCGTCGCGGCGGTCGTCTCGCGGGGCTCAGCCATCGGGATCGGGAGCGCCCTCGTCGGCGAGCCGGCGCAGCCGCTCGTCGAGGAGGACCCCGCCACGGGCGGCGAGCTCGGAGGCCTCGCGCGCGAGCGCCTCGGCCTCCTCGTCGGGCAGCTCGGGGTCGGCGAGCCGCCGGCTGATCTCGCGCAGGCGCTCCGCGGTCGTGCGCATCTCGTCGCTCATGCCTCGCCTCCCACCCCGGCGCGGGCGGCGGCGCCGAGGATGCCGTTCACGAAGCCCGGCGCGTCGGCGCCGCAGTACTCCTTCGCCAGGCCGACCGCCTCGTCGAGGCTGACCTCGGCGGGGATGTCGTCGCGGTTGTGCAGCTCGAAGAGCGCGACCCGCATGATGTTCTTCTCGAGCGGCGCGATCCGGTCGATCGCCCAGCCGCGCGAGTGGGTCGCGATCTCGGCGTCGAGCGCCTCCGCCTCGGCGACCGTGCCCTCGGCGAGCTCGCGGGTGAACGGCTTCGCGCCGGCGAGGAGGCCCTCGAGCGGCACGCCCGCCACCTCGTGCTGGTAGAGCGCGAAGACGGCGTCGCGGCGCTGGTCGGAGCGCCTCACGCCCGCCCGACGTACTCGCCGGAACGGGTGTCGACCCGCACCTTCTCGCCCTCGTTGATGAACAGCGGGACCTCGATCGTCACCCCGGTCTCGAGCTCGGCCGGCTTCGTGCCGCCGCCGGAGGCGGTGTCGCCCTTGAGGCCCGGGTTGGTCTTGGTAACGGTCATGTCGATCGCGCTCGCGACCTGGACCCCGGTGGGGCGCTCGTCGACGAAGAGGATGTCGACGTCCTCGTTCGGCAGCAGCCACCGCAAGTTCTCGCCGATCACGTCGCGGGGCAGCTCGAGCTGCTCGTAGTCGCGGCTGTCCATGAAGACCGCGGCGTCGCCCGCGTCGTAGAGGAACTGCATCTTCTTGGTCTCGGTGCGCACCTGGCGGAACTTCTCGCCGGCGCGGAAGGTCTTGTCGATCACGTTGCCGTCCTCGGCGCGGCGCAGCTTCGTGCGCACGAAAGCGCCGCCCTTCCCCGGCTTCACGTGCTGGAACTCCATGATCCGGTAGATCGTCCCGTCCACCTCGATATGGGTCCCGTTCTTGAACTGGTTGGTGGAGATCACAGGCCGTCAGCGTAGCGACGCGAACGCTCGCCGCCGCGCCTAGATCCACTCGAGGACCGGCCCGAAGACGACCAGCGAGACGGCGACGATCGCCGCCATCGAGCCGACGATCCGCAGGCGCGAGCGGTGGTCGGGGCGGTCGTAGACGTAGGCGGCGACGAGGAAGAACCAGAGGTAGCCGAAGAGCACGATCGGCAGCGGGAACCCGACGTTCCACCACCAGTACTCCCAGTGGAAGTAGCCGGTGGCTTCGAGCAGGTACTCGACGATGACGGCGAAGACCGAGAAGGCGAGCGCGATCGCGAGCCGGTTCGGGATCCCGAGGATGCGGGTGCGGCGATCGGCCGGCAGCGTCTTCGCGTAGACGACGCCGGAGATCGCGAACATGAGCGAGATCTCGATCGTCAGCCCGATCAGGATCAGGTAGGCCGTGTCGCCGGTCGTCGTCCACACCGCCGCCCGATCGCTGAAGTGCAGGACCAGCGAGTTGGCGATCTCGTTGATCCAGTCGGCGAGCCAGAAGGCCAGGCCGGCGAGGACGATGTCCCACCGGCGGCGTTCGACCTCGACGGCGTAGACGTAGAGGACGAGGACAAGGAGGGTGACGACGTACCACTTGAACCGAGTCGGGTCGCGCAGCAGGTCCTGCGCCTCGAGCGTGAAGTCGGTCACGCCGAGAATCGGCTATGCCCCCGGCTCAGCCTTCGGCATGGCCGAAGCGGACGTCGGGAAGCAGCCGCCCCATCCAGCGGGGCCGCCACCAGGCCCACCGCCCGGTCGCCCGCAGCAGCACCGGCAGGAGGAGCAGGCGGACGAGCGCGGCGTCGAGGAGCACCGCGACCCCGAGGATCACCCCCATCTCCTTCGGCGGCAGCGGGCCGGAGAGCGCGAAGGTGAAGAAGACCGCGACCATCACCGCCGCCGCCGCGAAGATCACGCGGCCGGAGTGAGCCAGCCCTCCCACCATCGCCTCGCGCGCGTCGCCGGTGCGGTCCCAGTGCTCCTTCGCCGAGCTCAGGAGGAAGACGCTGTAGTCCATCGAGATCGCGAAGATCATCGCAAAGAAGAAGACCGGGGCCCAGGCGTCGAGGAACCCCTGCGACTCGAAGCCGAGCAGGCCCGAGAGGTTGCCGTCCTGGAAGACGAGCTTGGCGATCCCGAAGGCGGCGCCGGTCGCGAGCAGGTTCGTCAGCACCCCCAGCGCGGCGACGAGCGGCGCCTGGAGCGCGACCAGCAGGAGCAGGAAGCCGAGCCCGAGCACGACGCCGATCACCACCGGCGTGTAGTCGGAGAGCGCGCGCTCGAGATCGTGGTTCTCGGCGGCGGCCCCGCCGACGAGGGCCTGGTTCGGGAGGTCGGCGCGCAGCCGGTCGATCGTCTCCCCGACCGCGGGATCGGAGGGGTCCGCGGCGGGCACCGCCTGCACGAGCGCGTGCCCACCCTGCCCCTCCTGCGCGGGGAGCGCCTGAGCGATGCCGGGGTCGCGGGCGAGGGTCGCGCCGATCGCATCGGCCTCGCCGGCGGGGGCGACGATCTGAAGCGCGCCCGGCGCGCCCGGACCGAACGCCGCGGCGACCTGCTCGTAGCCCTGTCGCGAGGAATCGGTCTCCGGCACGACCTTGATCGAGGGCATCCCGGTGTCGAGCGAGAGGATCGGGACCGCGAGCGCGATCAGGGCCACCGCGGCGGGGACGCCGTAGCGCCACGGCCGGCGCCAGAGCCGCTCTCCCCAGCGCTGGAAGCGCGGCGAGCGGTGCTCGCCCGAATGCACCCACTTCAGGGCGAGCCTGTCGACCCTCGGGCCGAGCTTGGCGAGCACGGCGGGCAGCAGGGTCAGCGTCGCGGCGAGCACGAAGAGGACCGAGAGCATGATCCCCAGGCTCATCGAGCGGAAGGCCGGGCTCGGCACGAGCATGACCGCCGAGAGCGAGATCAGCACGGTCACCCCGGAGAAGAGGACGGCCTTGCCGGCGGTGTCCATCGTCACCGCGATCGCCTCCTCGGCGGAGAGCCGGCTCCCGAAGAAGGCGCCGCGGAAGCGGTAGACGACGAAGAGCGCGTAGTCGATCCCGAGCGCGAGCGCGAACATGAGGGCGAAGTTCATCGCCCAGATCGAGATGTCCATGACCTGCGTGCCGAGGTAGAGCATCCCGGCCGAGGCGACGAGGCCGAGGATCGTCAGCATGAGCGGCAGGCCCGCGGCGACGAGCGAGCCGAAGGCGAGCACGAGGATCGCGAGCGTGACCGGCCACGAGATCAGCTCCGACTTCAGCATCGCCTCCTTGTTGGCCTCGTTGAAGTCCGACCACATCCCGGAGGCGCCGGTGAGGCTCACCTCGACGCCGCCGGTACCCGTCGCGGCGAGCTCCGACTTCAGGTCGTCGGCGGCGCGGACCATCTCGTTCGGGTCCCTTGCCGCGCCCGCCTGGAGCACGGCGGTGTGACCGTCTTCGGAGACCGATTCCCCGGGGCGCGGCGGGACGACCTCGGTCACGGCATCGCTGCGGGCGAGCCGCTCCTCGGCGGCGCTCAGCGTCGATTCGAAGGCCGGGTCGCCGTAGACCTGGTCCTCCGAGTGGACGACCACCATGAGCGCGCTCGAGGAGAGCCCGCCGAACTCGGAGTCGAGCAGGGTGCGAGCCTCGGTCGACTCCGATCCGCTCGCCTCCCAGCCGGCCCCGGAGAGGGCGTGCTCGACCCGTGGGGCGAGGAAGCCGAGACCGAGGGCGACGACGACCCAGGCCGAGGCGACGAGGGCGAAGTGGGACGCGGTCCAGCGACCGAGCCTCCCGACCGGGCCGACGGCGCTCACCGGGTCACCTCCGGCATCGCGGAGCGAAGGCCGCAGGCGCGGCGCAGGACGAGCGATGCGGGACAGGCGCCGGCGAGTACGTAGAGCCACTGGTTGACCCCGACGAAAGCGGTCAGCAAGAGGAACCATGGCGAGACGGCGGCGGCGAGCACGGCGCTCAGGAGCGTCATCGTCCCGGCGAGGGCGAAGAGGACGCGCTCGAGGGGCCAGCGAGGAGCCGCGGTGGCTTCGGCGGGGCTCATCGGGCGGCCCCCGCCACGGCCCGGCCGAACTCCGCGGACTGGTCGCGCAGCCGGCCGCAGACGAGCTCGCAGAGCTCGAAGATCGTCGGGTCGATGATCCGGTAGCGGACGAAGTTCCCGTCGCGCTCGCGCGCGAGGATCCCGGCGGAGCTGAGGACGCCGAGGTGCTTGGAGACGTTCTGCTGCGATCCGCCGGCGGCGGCGGTGAGCTCGCCGACGGTGGCCTCGCCTTCGCGAAGGCGGTCGAGGAGCCTGATCCGCATCGGCTCGGAGAGCACCCGGAAGCGCTCGGTGATCAGCTCGACCAGCGGATCGGGAAGTGGATGCGGGACGCTCGAGGAACTCATAACGCTGCACAGCTTAGCAGTTGTGTAGCTGTATTACAAATGCCTCGCCCCCGCCCGGGCCGGAGCGGACGGGTCAGGCCGGAGCGGGGGCCAGACTCCTCGGGCGGCAGACTGGGCGCCGGACCCGACCTGTCCCTTTGGGGTCAGACCCCTCGGGTGGCAGGTCGGCCTGTCCCTTTGGGGTCAGACCCCTCGGGTGGCAGGTCGGCCTGTCCCAGGCGGTCGGTCCGAGCTGCTCAGAGGTACGCCTTGTAGGCGCCCGAGTGCCAGGTCGACCACTGGCGCCAGTCGCGGCCGCCGTCGGAGATCCGGAGGGCCGCCTCGGCGTTGCAGCGGGCGTCGAAGGCACAGCGGTCGGAGACCTCCGCGTGCCAGCGGGAGTTGATCTGGAAGAGGCCGCGGTCGGTCGAGCGGGGCTTCCTGTTGTGGCCGACCGCGAGCGGGTCGCCCGACGACTCCGCCATCGCGATCGCCGCGGCGAGCTTCGGCTTCTTGAACCCGACGTCGCGGGCGAGGGCGCGGAGCCCGCGCAGCGTGAGCTGCTCGTCCCCCGGCGTCGGCGTCTGCTCGGCCTCGGGCTCGTCCGGCTTGCAGTCGAAGCACACGCCGCCGTCGGCCGCCGACGCGGAGGCGGGGATCGCGAGCGCGAGCACGGCGAGCGCGATGGCGGCGACTGGGAGCTTCAGGGGGCGCAAGGGCACGTCGAGCTTCGCATCGGCAGTCCTCCGGCGCGGGATTCGCCGTGCAGGAGGTCGTTCAGCCGGTGGCGAGCCCGTCGGCGAGCCAGGACTTCGCGTCCTCGATCCCGCCGAGCGGGAAGACGCGCAGCTCACCCGGGACCAGCCAGGCGAAGACCTGCGACGCGCGGGCGATCCAGTCGACGTCGGTGACGATCGCCGATCGCTCCCAGGCGTCGCGATGGCGGAGCCCGAGGTCGACGCTGTTCTTGGCGTCGGCCCAGATCGTCGCCGCGTCGAACTTCTGGAAATTCGGGCCCGCCTGGAAGAGCATCCGCACGCGGCCCTCGCCGACCGCCCGCTCGAGCGGCGGCATCAGCACGCTCTTGTACTCGTCGACGTCGATCTCGCCCGAGGCGCGGAAGCCGATCGTCCCCGCCGGCATCTCGGCGATCTCCTCGATCATCAGTTCGAGGCTAGCGCCGGCCGGCGAGCGCCCCGCGAAGCTCACGCATCGGGCTCGATTTCAGGTTCGGCCGGCATGGCGCCGACGGTGACGAGGCGCTCGTGCCCTGGGGCGCGCGCAACGTCAAGGGTCGCTGGCCGACTTGCAAGGATTGCGTCGTGGCCACGGGGACGAGCGAGGCGGAGGGCCCGGCGCGGGCTCGGCGGCTGACGGCGGCGCTGCGCTCCGAGGAGCGGGTGACGCCGCTCGAGCTCTTCTTCGACCTCGTCTTCGTCCTCGCGCTCACGCAGTGCACGGCGCTGATGTCGGAGGAGCCGACGTTCGAGGGGCTCCTGAAGGGCCTGCTCGCCCTCGGCGTCCTGTGGTGGGCCTGGGTCGGCTACGCCTGGCTCACCAGCGTGATCGACCCCGAGGAGGGCGCGGTCCGGCTCGTCATCTTCGGGGCGATGGCCGGGTTCCTGGTCGCCGCGCTCGCGGTGCCGCAGGCGTTCGGCGACGAGGGACTCGTCTTCGCGCTCGCCTACGGCGCCGTCCGCTTCGCCCAGCTCGGCCTGTTCTGGATCGCGAGCGACGAGCAGCCCGAGCTCCGCCACTCGCTGGTCATCGGCCTGGTCGGCTCGACGGCCGTCGGCGTCGGCCTCCTCGTCGGAGCGTCGTTCCTCGACGGCTGGGCCCGGATCGCCGTCTGGGCGCTCGCCCTCGGCCTCGACATGGCGGGCCCGCTCTTCTTCGGCTCCGAGGGCTGGCGACTAGCTCCGCGCCACTTCGCCGAGCGCCACGGCCTGATCGTGATCATCGCGCTCGGCGAGTCGATCGTCGCGATCGGGGCGGGGGTCGAGGGCGGTCTCGATGCCGGCGTGATCGCGGCCGCGGTGCTCGGCATGGTCATCGCCGCGGGGATCTGGTGGACGTATTTCGACGTCGTCGCGCTCGTCGCCGCCCGCAGGCTCGAGCGCGCCGAGGCGGGCAAGGCCCAGAACGAGATGGCGCGCGACTCGTACTCGTTCCTGCACCTGCCGATGGTCGCCGGGATCGTGCTCGTCGCCCTCGGCATGAAGAAGACGCTCGGCCACGTCGACGACCCGCTCGACGACGCCCCGGCGCTCGCCCTCCTCGGCGGGCTGGCGATCTACCTCCTCGCCCACGTCGCCTTCCGCTGGCGGAACGTCCGCACCCTGAACCGCCAGCGCCTCGGGCTGGCGCTCCTGCTGTTCGCGCTCTTCCCGCTCGCGGTCGAGGTCCCGTCGCTCGCGATCGTCGCGACCTGCGCCGTCCTGCTCGTCGCCCTGATCGCCTACGAGACCCGCCGCTACGGCGAGGCGCGAGCCCGGGTCCGGCACGGGAGCTTCACACCGGAGGCACGCTGACCGAAGTCGACACGACATCCGTCCTCGTCATCGTCTCGATCTCCGCGATCGCGGGGCTGACCGCGATGCTCTTGCCGCCACGCTTCGCCGTCCCCGTGGTGGTGATCGAGCTCGTGCTCGGGATCGTGATCGGGCCGGAGGTCACGGACCTCGCCCAGAACGACCCCACGACCGAGTTCCTCGGTGACCTCGGCCTCGGGATGCTCTTCTTCTTCGCCGGCTACGAGATCGACTTCCAGCGGATCCGGGGGGCGCCGATCAAGCTGGGGGCGATCGGCTGGCTGCTCTCCCTCGCGCTCGCCTACGGCCTCGGCGGCATCCTCGCAGCCCTCGGGCTCGTGCTCTCGTTCCTCTACACGGGCTCGGCGATGGCGACCACCGCGATCGGCACCCTGATCCCGATCCTCAAGGACGCGGGCGAGATGAAGACCCGCTTCGGCACGTTCCTCCTCGCCGCCGGCGCGATGGGCGAGTTCGGCCCGATCCTGCTGATCACCCTGATCCTCTCGACGACGAACCCGATCCACGAGGCGATCGTGCTGATCGCTTTCATCGTGCTCGCCGTGACCTGCGGGGTGCTCGCGGTGCGCTCTTCGTGGCGCGGCTGGCCGCTCCTCGAGCGCACGATCGAGACCAGCGCCCAGGTCGCCGTCCGTCTCGCCGTGGTCCTCGTCTTCGGCCTCGTCGCGCTCGCGACCCAGCTCGGCCTGGACCTGCTCCTCGGCGGCTTCGTCGCCGGGATCATCGTGCGCGCCACCCTCCACGGGCGCGAGATCTCGATCTTCGACTCGAAGGTGACCGCGGTCGGATACGGCCTGCTGATCCCGTTCTTCTTCGTCACCAGCGGCATGGAGTTCGACATCGCCTCGCTCTTCGCCTCGACCGAGGCGATGCTGAAGCTGCCGATGTTCGCCGCGCTCTTCCTGGTGATCCGCGGGCTTCCGGCGCTGCTCCTGTACCGCAAGGAGCTCGGTTCCCGCGACCGGATCTCGCTCGCGATCTTCTCGGCCACCCAGCTGCCGCTCGTGGTCGCGATCACGACGCTGGCGGTCGACGCCGGCCACATGCACTCCTCCACCGCCGCCGCGCTCGTCGGCGCCGCGATCATCTCGGCGCTCGTCTACCCGCTGGTGGGCCTGCGCCTGCGTCGCGACGCGAGCAAGGAGCCCGCGCCGGCCCCCGCGCCCGCCTGAGGTCCAGCGGCCGGCGCTACGGGCGGCGCATGTGGATGCGCACGGCGGTCCCCTGGGGTAACGAGCGCACCTGGACCAGGTCGCAGAGCTGGTTCACGATCCAGATCCCGCGCCCGCCGAGCGCGTCCGCCGGCGGCACCACGCGGCCGACCAGGGGCTCCTCGATCACGCCGCCGTCGCGGATCTCGCAGAGCAGGGAGTCCTCCTCGGTCCAGAGCCGCACCGTGCCAGCGCCCGTCGCGTGCTGGACGCTGTTCGTGGCGAGCTCGCTGACGGCGAGGACGAGGTTCTCGATCGAGACCCGCTCCAGCCCGGCGTCCTCGGCGTGGGCCATGACGAAGGCGCGCGCGGCGGCGACGTCGGCGGCTCCGAAGCGAAGCTCGGAGACCGGGCCCGCGGGCTCGGGGAGCTCGCCGTCGAAGGGCCGGGGGACGGCGTCGGCGTCGAAGGCCGGGCTGGCGAGCTCGCCGCCGGAGCCGGTCAGCACCGGGTGGCTGCGCCGCGCCTCCTCGAGCACGTCTTCGGGGAACGCGCTCGAATCGTACGGGCAGAGCAGCGACCAGGCGTCCCCGTCATCGAAGGCGACGTTCAGGAGCGCTTCGTGGAGCTGGCACTCGGCGAGCTCGGCGGCGGTTCGGGCCGGCCAGACGGGCTCGCCGATGCCCCGCGCCCCGGCGCCGGGCCTCACGTTCGCGTCGACGAACTCGCGCCAGAGGGGGATGATGCGCGCGGGGTTCTGGCCGACCTGCTCCATGTCGAGGAAGCTCACCTGCTCGGTGTCGCCGTTCAGCTCGCCGCGCAGCATCCCGATCTTCCGCGAGTCGACGACGACCAGCATGGGCTCTCCGGCCGCGGCGCCGGCCTCGATGAACTCGAGCGTCCCGTCGAGGAAGGCGTCGTCGTCGTCGTAGAAGAGCGCCTCGTGGCGGAACGAGTCGCCGTGCTCGCAGATCATCGCGCACGCTCGTCCGCGCAGAGGAGATCGACTTGGCGCCCAAGCATCAGTTGTTACGTTCCCCTCTCGAGGAGATCCGAAACGGCGCCGGCCCCGGGGTCGGGCGCCGCTCGGTCAGCCGACGACGCGCAGGCCCTTCGCGGTGAGGCTGAAGTTCTCGTAGCCGCCCTCGGTTACGACCCCGACGTCCTCGATCCGCACCCCGACGCGCCCCGCCACGTAGACGCCGGGCTCGACCGTGACCACGTTCCCCGCCTCGAGCACGTCGTCGGAGCGCTGGCCCAGGCGCGGCGCCTCGTGCACCTCGACGCCGACGCCGTGACCCAGCCCGTGGCCGAAGTCCTCGCCGTGACCCTCGGCGGAGATCAGGTCGCGGGCGACGGCGTCGACGGCCCTGCCGATCGCGCCCGCACGCACCGCCTCCAGCCCGGCTTGCTGGGCCCGCTTCACGAGGTCGTAGACCTCGCGCGACTCCTCGTCCGGCTCGCCGGCGGCGAAGGTCCTGGTCCCATCCGAGCAGTAGCCCTCGTAGATCGCGCCGTGGTCGAAGACGACGAGCTCGCCCTCGCCGATCACGCGGTCCGACGGCGTCGCATGCGGCAGCGCGCCGTTCGGCCCGGCGGCGACGATCGCGGCAAAGGAGGGCTCGCAGCCGAGCTCGCGGATCGCCGCGGCGTACGCGCCGGCGACCTCGCGCTCGGTGCGCCCGGCGAGCCCGGGCTCGAGCACCCGCTCGACCGCCTGGTCGGCGAGGCGGGCGGCCTCGCGCATCCGCTCGAGCTCGACTTCGTCCTTCACGCGGCGCAGACGCTCGACGAGGCCCGCGCTCCGGACCAGGTCCACCGAGCCGTCGAGCTCCTCCTGGAGCCCCTCGAAGACCTTGACGCTCGTGTGCGCTTCGTCGAAGCCGACGCGACCGCGCAGGAGCTTCGCGACCGCGGGCACGAGCTGCCGCTCGGCCTGGGAGATCTCGAACCCGCCGAGCTCCTCGCGGACCCGCTCGATGTAGCGGAAGTCGGTGACGAAAGTGGCGACGCCGGGCCCGACGATCGCCGCGCCGCTCGAGCCGCTGAAGCCGGTGAGCCAGCGCAAATTCGGGTCGGGCAGCACCGAGTCGCCCGGGTGCACGAGGTCGGCGACGAGCAGCATGTCGAGGCC
>DASUSH010000010.1:0-2841 GCA_036375215.1 Solirubrobacterales bacterium | reverse complement strand
CACTACCTGATCGACGACGACGGCACGATCCTCGAGCTCGTCTCGACGGAGGTGCGCTGCCGGCACACCGTCGGGCTGAACCACGAGACGGTCGGGATCGAGCACGTGGGCAACTCGGACCGCGACGTCGTGGGGCGCCCGCGGGTGCTGCGCGCGTCGCTCGCGCTGACCGGCTGGCTGCGCTGCGCCTACGAGATCCAGCGCTCGAACGTGATCGGGCACAACGAGAGCCTCGACTCCCCGCTCTACAAGGAGCTCGACCCGGACTTCCGCGGCCGGACGCACGGAGACATGAAGCCCGGCACGATGAACCGCTACCGGCCGAAGCTCAGGAGCTGCTGACCGGCGCCAACGCCGGGGTGCAGGCGCACGGAGCCTCGCCTCACAGCACCTCGACGCGGGCCGAATCGCTCGCCTTCTCGCCGGCGGCGTCGGTCATCCGGACGATCACCTTCGCCCGGCCCGAGGCGGAGCCGCCGACCTTCACAGCCAGTTTGGGGGAGCCGCCGTCGAGGTCGCGGAAGCGATCGGAGCCGAGCTTCTTCCCCTTGCGCCGGACCTCCACGACGGCGTCCAGCGCCTCGGCGCTGTCGAGCCTGGCGACGACCTTCGTCCCGCCGCCGGCGCGCTTCGCCTTCGCCGAGTCGAGCGACGCGGCGACGATGCCCGCGCCGAGCGGCTCCTCGCCCGGGCTCAGCTCGTAGAGGCCCCAGGGCGGGTTGGCGTTGACGATCCGGCCCGGCTCGCAGGTGGCGAGGAAGCTCGCGAACCGCCGATCCGGGTGCGAGGCGACGAACCTGAAGGCGCCCGCCGGGACCGACTCCCAGATCACCCCGCCGTCCTCCGAGGTCTCGGTCTCGGCGCGGTCGGGGATCACGAGCTCGTTGAAGTAGACCGGCCCGGGCACCGCGGGGAAGGCGCGGGCGGTGGCGCCCGCGACGCCGTGCGGGGTGCGCTCGTGGAAGGTCTCGTAGGGCACGCCGCGCACGTCGCGGTCGGAGACCGTGCTGACGACCACGCACCCGGTCGGGCGGCCGTCCGGGCCGATCGGCACGCCGAGGAGGGCGGCGAGCGCGCCGTACTCGTCGTCGTGCGGGGTCTGGAAGTTCGCGTTCTCGATGTCCTCGCCGCGGGTGTGGAAGGTCTGGAGATCGATCTGGTTGTAGGGGTCGCCGGGCTCGATGTACGGCGTCACCGTCGTGTCGTCGGGGACCTCGAGCTCGTAATCGCCGGCCGCGTCGGTCACCGCGGAGACCTTCGGCAGCTCGCGCACCCGGATCGTCGCCCCGGCGATGTAGGTGTCCATGTGGTTGAACCGGTACGCCTTGCCGGAGATCGTCACGGTGTCTCGCGCGGCGCCGGCGGGGGTGGCCGAGACGACGCAGAGCAGCGCCGCCGCCGCGACGGCGGACGCGACCCGGCTCAGGCCCCGTGGCACTTCTTGAACTTCTTCCCCGAGCCGCACCAGCAGGGGTCGTTGCGGCCGATCTTCTCCCGCTCGTCCTTGTGCACCGCGCCCGTGGTCGGGTCGGTCTGGTCGCTTGCGGTCGAGGTCGTGGTCGCGGCGGCGGGTGCGGCGGCGGTCGCCGTCGCGGCGGCGGCGCCCGGGCCCTGGGCGGCCTCGGCGAGCGCGGAGGGCTGCTCGGGCCCGCCGCCCGAGTAGTTGACGTCCCGGGGCTCGTCCTCGGCCGGCCCGAAGACCCGCCTGGCCTCGCCCTCGGCGTCCTCGACCTTGACCTCGAGGTGGAAGATCGTGCGCGCGAACTCCTCCCAGACGCCGTGCATGAGCTCCTCGAACATCGAGAAGCCCTCGTTCTTGTAGGCGACCAGCGGGTCGATCTGGGCGAAGCCGCGCAGGTGGATGCCCTCGCGCAGGTAGTCCATCTCGTAGAGGTGCTCGCGCCAGCGGTTGTCGAGGATCCGCAGCAGCACCTGGCGCTCCAGCTCGCGCATCAGCTCGGCGCCGAACTGCTCCTCGCGCCTGCCATAGGCATCCAGCGCGTCCTCGGCGAGCATGTCCATGATCTCGAGCTGGCTCGAGGTGTTCGGGTCGAGCTGCGAGAGGTCCGCGCGCACCGGCCAGATCGAGCCTGCCTGGGTCTGCAGCCCGGTGAGGTCCCAGTCCTCGAAGACGTCGCCCTGCGTGTACTCGGTGACGAGCCGCTCGGCGACCTCGCCGACCTCGGAGCGCGAGACGTCGGACATGTCGCGCCCCTCGAGGATCTCGCGCCGGTACTTGTAGACGACGCGGCGCTGCTCGTTCATCACGTCGTCGTACTCGAGCACCCGCTTGCGGGCGAGGAAGTTCTGCTGCTCGACCTTCTTCTGCGCGTTCTCGACCGTGCGGCTGAGCATCTTCGCCTCGAGGGGGTACTCCTCGCCCTCCTCGTCGACGGGGCCGAGCCGGTCGAGGATCTTGTAGATCCGGTCGCCGGCGAAGAGCCGGATCAGGTCGTCCTCGGCGGAGAGGAAGAAGCGCGACTCGCCCGGATCTCCCTGGCGGCCTGAGCGGCCGCGAAGCTGGTTGTCGATCCGGCGCGACTCGTGGCGCTCGGTGCCGAGGATGAACAGGCCACCCAGCTCCTTCACCTTCTCGGCCTCGGCGGCGCAGCGCTCCTCGAGTTGGGTGAGCAGCGCCTTGAGCTCCTCCTCGTAGCTGTCGTCGGTAGGCGACACGCCGAGCTTGCGCAGCTCCGCCTGGGCGAGGCCGTCGGGGTTCCCGCCGAGCTTGATGTCGACGCCGCGACCCGCCATGTTCGTGGCGATCGTCACCGCGCCGGTGCGGCCGGCCTGCGCGATCGTCTCGCCCTCGCGCTGAGCGTGTTCGGGCTTCGCGTTGAG
>DASUSH010000009.1:0-16591 GCA_036375215.1 Solirubrobacterales bacterium | reverse complement strand
CCCCTCCCCAGCCGCCGTTGGCCGGCGCCAGAACAGGCGAACGAGATCGGCCGGCTACGCGCGCGCGGCGACCGGACGCACCGGCACGCCCGCCCGCTCGAGGTGGTCCTTGACCTCGGCGATGCTGTAGCGGCCGTAGTGGAAGATCGAGGCGCAGAGGACGGCGTCGGCGCCGCCCTCGGTGATCGCCTCGGTCAGGTGATGGAGCTCACCCGCCCCGCCCGAGGCGATCACCGGGACGCCGACGGCGTCGGCGACCGCGCGGGTGAGCTCGAGCTCGTAGCCGTCTGTGGTCCCGTCGCGGTCCATGCTGGTGAGGAGGATCTCCCCGGCGCCCAGCTCCTCGGCCTCCCGCGCCCAGGCGACCGCCTCGCGGCCATCGACCCGGGTGCGCCCACCGGCCACGTAGACGCCCCACCCATCTTCCTCGCGCTTCGCGTCGATGGCCACGACGACGCACTGCGAGCCGAAGACCTCGGCGAGCTCGGCGATCAGCTCCGGCCGAGCGAGCGCCGAGGAGTTCACCGAGACCTTGTCGGCGCCCGCGTCGAGCACGGCCTGGGCGTCCTCGACGGTGCGGATGCCGCCGCCGATCGTGAACGGGACGAAGACGTCGTTGGCCGCGCGGCGCGCGAGGTCGACGATCGTGTCGCGGCGCTCGTGGCTCGCCGTGATGTCGAGGAAGACGATCTCGTCGGCACCCTCGGCGTCGTAGCGGACCGCGAGCTCGACCGGATCGCCGGCGTCGCGCAGCCCGACGAAATTGGTGCCCTTGACGACCCGCCCGCGATCGACGTCGAGGCAGGGGATGACGCGCTTCAACGCCACCTAGTGCTTCTCGGGGTGAACCGCGGCGTCCCAGACCTGCATCGCGAGCCGGCGGAGCTCGTCGCGCTCGCGCGCCGTCAGGTTGCCGGGCCGCCCGTTCGACTTGCGGACCAGCTCGACCATGCGGGCGCGGCCGTTGGGGCCGAGCTCGCGGCCGATCGCGGAGCCGCGCTTGAGTGCCTCCCGGCTCAGCCAGAGCACCTGGGCCCAGGAGAGCCGGCGCGCGCCGGCGGCGAGGAGTGCTGCGGGTCCCGGCATCGAACTGAGGTTAGCCGCGCGCCCTCCCTAGCCCTGCAGCGCGGCTTGGCCCTCGGCGACCGTGAAGCGGTTCTCGTAGAGGGCGCGGCCGACGATCACGCCGGAGAGACCCGGCAGCTCGAGCTCGGCGAGCTCGGCGAGATCCTCGGTCGAGCCGATGCCGCCCGAGTAGATCAGCTCCGCGTTGGCGTCGGCGGCGATGTCGGCGATCTCGCGGAGGCCGTCGACGACCGGGCCGGAGAGCATCCCGTCGGCCTCGATCGGCGTGTAGACGAAGCCGCGGACGCCGCGCTCGACCATCGCCTTGAAGAGGTCCGCCGGAGTCGCGCCGCCCGCCTCGGTCCAGCCCGAGTGCGTCGCCTCGCCGCCGCGGGCGTCGATCGAGACCATCACGCGCTCGGGCCCGTGCGCCTCGATCAGGGCGTTCACGAGCTCGGGGTTCGTGAGCGCCGCCGTGCCGAGCACGACCCGCTCGGCTCCGGCGTCGATCGCGGCCTCGACCGCGACCGAGTCGCGCAGGCCCCCGCCGAACTCGATCGGCACCCGGGCCTCCTTCGCGATCCGCTCGACGTGGTGCAGGTTGGCCGGCGCGCCGTCGCGGGCGCCGTCGAGGTCGACGACGTGCAGCCAGCGCGCGCCGCCGTCAACCCAGCGACGGGCCGCGGCGACCGGGTCGGCGTCGAACTCGAGCTCGCGGTCGTAGTCCCCCTGGACGAGCCGCACCGCGCGGCCGCCCCGGATGTCGATCGCGGGGACGAGGATCACGCCGGGACGGCGCCGGCGGCGGCGCAGACGGCGGTGAAGTTGGCGAGCAGGCGCAGCCCGTCGGCACTCGACTTCTCCGGGTGGAACTGGAGGCCGTAGAGCGGCGGGCGCTCGACCGCGCAGGCGAACCGGTCGCCGTAGACGGCGGTGCCGAGCACGTCCGCCGGGTCGGCGGGCCGCGGGCTCAGCGAGTGCACGAAGTAGAACGGGGTCCCGGGCTCGATCCCATCGGTGATCGCCGACTGGCGCTCGAGGCGCATCGGCTCCCAGCCGATGTGCGGCACCTTGAGCCCGGGCGCGGCGAGCGGCTCGACGCCGCCGGCGAGCAGGCCGAGCCCCTCGGCCCCGCCGAGCTCCGAGGAGCGCTCGAACAGAAGCTGCATGCCGAGGCAGATCCCGAGCACCGGGGTCCCCTCCCCCATCCGCTCGGAGATCAGCCGGTCGAAGCCGAGCTCGCGCACGCGCGCCATCGCCTTCGGGAAGGCGCCGACCCCGGGCAGCACGAGCCCCTCGGCGCCGGCGGCCGCATCGGCGTCGGCCGTCCGCAGTACCGCCGCGCCGACGTGCTCGAATGCCTTCTCGACCGAGCGCAGGTTCCCCATGCCGTAGTCCAGGATCGCTACCCGCGTCATCTCATGCAGACGAGATCGAGCCGAACCCGGGCGCGTCCCGTTCGTTCCGAGGATTCGGCGGTTTCATTCGGTGAGCGTTCCCTTGGTCGAGGGCACGCCGGTCTCGCCCGGGTCGATCGCGACGGCCTGGCGGAGCGCCCGCGCGAACGCCTTGAAGCAGGCCTCGATCATGTGGTGCGCGTTCGACCCGTACTCCGTCCCGAGGTGCAGGGTGAGCTTCGCGTTGGTCGCCACTGCGCGGAAGAACTCCTCGGTGAGCTCGGTGTCGAACCCCGCGATCGCGACCGGCGGCAGCTCGGACTCGAACAGGCAGAACGGCCGGCCCGAGATGTCGATCGCGCAGACGCCGAGCGCCTCGTCCATCGGCACGGCGAAGTTGCCGTAGCGCGTGATCCCGCTGCGATCGCCGAGCGCCTGGTCGAGCGCCTGTCCCAGCGCGATGCCGACGTCCTCGACCGTGTGGTGGGCGCCCGTCTCGAGATCGCCCGTCGCGGTCACCCGCAGCCCGAGCCGGCCGTGGCGGCCGAGCAGGTCGAGCATGTGGTCGAGGAAGCCGACGCCGGTCTCGTTCGAGACCTCGCCCCCGTCGAGGTCGAGGTCGAGCGAGACGTCGGTCTCGCCGGTCCTGCGGTTGATCGTCGCGCTTCTGCTCATCGTTCCTCGGTCCTCATCGGTCAGTTTGGCGGCTGCGGGCGGCGGCCGACTCCCCGTGCACCGGCAGCCCCTCGGCGCGGGCGAGCACCTCGACCGTCGGCGCCAGCGCCCGCGCCGCCGCGGCCGGGATCGTCACCACCGAAGCGCGGCGCATGAAGGTGAGCGGGCCAAGCGGTCCGCCGAAGCGCGCGGCGCCGCCGGTGGGCAGCACGTGGTTGGAGCCCGCGGCGTAGTCGCCGAACGCGGTCGCCGCGCCGTCGCCGACGAAGACGCAGCCGGCGAGGCGCGCGCGGGCGACGATCTCGTCGGCGCCGTCGAAAGCGAGCTGGAGGTGCTCGGGCGCGTAGGCGTCGGATAGCTCGAGCGCGCGCTGGACGCCGGGCGCGGCGACGAGGGCGAGCGAGGGCGAAGCGACGCTCTCGCGCCCCGCGGCGAGGCTCGCGACCCGCTCGGCGACGCTCTCGAGCATGTCCGCCGACGGGGAGATGAGGAGGAGCGAGCTGTCGTCGCCGTGCTCGGCCTGGGCGCAGAGGTCGAGGGCGACGAGCTCGGGGTCGGCGGTCGCGTCGGCGACGATCGCGAGCTCGCTGGGGCCGGCGACGCCGTCGATCCCGACCTGCCCCGAGACGATCCGCTTCGCCTCGGTCACGTAGCGGTTGCCGGGGCCGGCGATCACGTCCACCCGCGGCACGGTCTCGGTGCCGAAGGCGAACGCGCCGATCGCCTGCGCGCCGCCGATCGCGTAGACCTCGTCGATCCCGGCGACGGCGCAGGCGGCGAGCACGGTCGAGCTCGGGCGGCCGGTGGAGGCCGCGGGGGGGCTCGCGACGACGATCCGGCCCACCCCCGCGACCCGGGCCGGCACCGCGCACATGAGGAGCGAGGACGGGTAGGCGGCCTTGCCGCCGGGCGCGTAGATGCCGGCGTACGGGACCGGCTCGGAGCGCAGCTCGACGCGCTGGCCCTCGGGCAGCTCGGTGATCGCGGGCGTCGAGACCTGGCGCAGCTCGGCCTTGGCGACCGCGGCGATGTTGATCGCTGCCGCGCGCAGCGCCTCGCGCACCTCGGGGTCGAGCAGGCCGGGCGCGGCCTCGATCGCCTCCGGGTCCACCCGCAGGTTCTCGGGCGCCGCCTCGCCGAGGCGCACGGCGAGGTCGCGGATCGCCTCGTCGCCCCGGCTCCGGACCGCGCCGAGGATGTCGGCGACGTCGGCGCTCACCTCGGAGAGCGCCGGAGAGAGCGAGCGCAGCCGCGCGGCGAGCGCGGGCGCGTCGCGGCCGTCCCATTCGATTCGCTCGATCCTCATCCGCCGATCCTCCGGCTCACTTCCAGGTCGCCTCGCGCAGGCGCTCGACCAGGTCGTCGACCTCGGCGGCGCGCAGCTTGTGGGCGACGCGGTTGGCGACCAGGCGTGCGGTCGAGACGAAGATCTCCTGGCGCACCTCGAGGTCGTTCTCGTCGAGGGTACGGCCGGTGTCGACGAGGTCGACGATGCCGTCGGCGAGCCCGACGAGGGGCGCGAGCTCGACGGAGCCTTTCACCTCGATCACCTCGGCCGCGCGCCCGGCGTCCTCGAAGTAGCGCTCGGCGGTGCGCGGGTACTTGGTCGCGATCCGCATCGCGCCGAGGCGGCGCTCGACCTCGGCGAGGCGCTCGTCGCCCCGGCGGCCCGCGAGCACCATCCGGCAGCTCCCGTAGCGGAGGTCGAGGAGCTCGTAGGTGACCCGATCGGCCTGCTCGGAGAGCACGTCCTTGCCGGTGATGCCGAGGTCTGCCGCGCCCGCCTCCACGTAGGTGGGGACGTCGGAGGGGCGCATCGTGACCAGCGCGAGCTCGTCGGTGCGAAAGACGAGGGAGCGCGAGTCGCCGCGCAGCTCGGCGGTGTCGACGCCGATCGCGTCGAGCACGTCGAGGGTCTCGCCGAAGAGCGCGCCGCGCGGGACCGCGAGCTTCAGCGGGCCCTCCTCGCGGGGCATCAGGCGGCCCGCGACCGACCCGGGGCTCACGATCCCTCCTTCCCGAGTCGCTCCTCCTCGGCCTGCGCGATGTGCAGCCGCTCCGTGTAGAGCGCGAACCCGACCGCCGGCAGGTCCCTCCCGAACCGGCCGACGAGCTCGTCGTAGCGACCGCCGCCGCCGAGCACATGGCCGAGCGCCGGGTCGTAGACCTCGACGATCGCCCCGGTGTAGTAGCCGAGGTCGCGGAGCAGGCCGAGGTCGAGCTGGACCCGGTCGGCGACGCCACGGCGGACGAGCTCGTCGTAGGTCGCCTGCAGGCGCGCCGTCGCGCGCTCGACCGCGTCGCCGCCAAGCTCGTGGGCGCGCTCGAGCACCGAGCGGTCGCCGCGCAGCCCCGGCAGGCGCAGGAGCGTCTCACGGGCGCGCGGGTCGAGCCCGTCGACCGCGTCGACCGCGCCCTCGAGCCCGACGAGATCATGCGCCGCGAGGCGACCGAGGATCGCCTCGCGGCGGTCCCCGGCGATCTGGAGCTCGTCGAGCAGCTGGCGGTAGAGGTCGGCGTCGCCGAGCCCGATCACGGCGCGGCCGAGTCCGGCCGCGTCGAGGGCCGCGGCGAGCACCTCGATCACCTCGGCGGTGCCCTCGGGGGCCTCGACCCCGATCAGCTCGATGCCGGCCTGCCGGAACTCGCGCGCCTGCCCGCGCTGCGGGCGGACGGCGCGGAAGGCCGTGCCGAGGTAGGCGAACCGGAACGGAGGCTCCTCGCCGGCGAACCGGCTCGCGACCAGCCGCGCGATCGGCACGGTCATGTCGGAGCGCAGGGCGAGCAACTCGCCCGACTCGTCGAAGAAGCGGTAGGCCGAGGGCGCGCCGCGGTCGTCGCCACGGGCGAGCACCTCGTGGTACTCGATCGCCGGCGTCGCGACCTCGCCGTATCCGTGGCGCTCGAAGGCACCGCGCAGCGCGTCCTCGAGCGCGCGCAGCTCGCGCATCTCGTCGGCGAGGATGTCCCGGGTCCCGGGCGGTATCGGTGGGTGGGTCATGGTCGGCGCCTCGGCGTCGCCCGCACTCTGACGCCCCTCGGGCGAGGCGGCGGTCTTTGGCTTGCGGGCGGCTGGCGGTAGGCCAGGCTAGGAGGGTCGCGCCTAGGCGGCGAGCTGCGTCTGCTCGGTCGTCGTGGGGTCGGGCTCGGCCTGGACGCGCTCGATGTGGGCGCCGAGCCCGCGCAGGCGCTCGTCGATGCGCTCGTAGCCGCGGTCGATCTGGACGATGTTCCCGATCTCCGAGCCGCCGTCCGCGGCGAGCGCGGCGATGAGCATCGCCATCCCGGCGCGGATGTCGGGGCTCTCCAGGCGCTCGCCGTGAAGACGGCCCGGACCGCTGACGATCGCCCGGTGGGGATCGCAGAGGACGATCCGAGCGCCCATGGCGACGAGCTTGTCGACGAAGAAGAGGCGGTTCTCGAACATCTTCTCGAAGATCATGATCGTGCCCCGCGCCTGGGTGGCGAGCGCGAGCGCGATCGAGGTCAGGTCGGCCGGGAAGGCGGGCCAGGGGCCGTCGTCGATCTTCGGGATCGCGTCGCCGACGTCGTCGCGGATCTCGAGCCGCTGGTCCGGCGGGACGAGCACGTCGCGCCCGTCGATCATCGACTGCAGGCCTAGGCGGCGGAACTGGCGGCGGATCCCGAGCAGGTCCTCGGGCGCGGCCTCGCGGATGCGCAGCTCACCGCCGGTGACCGCGGCGAGCGCCATGAAGCTGCCGACCTCGATGTGGTCGGGGCTGATCCGGTGCTCGGCGCCGCCGAGCTTGTCGCGGCCATGCACGGTCATCACGTTCGAGCCGATCCCGTCGATCCGGGCGCCCATCGAGACGAGCAGGCGGGCGAGGTCCTGGACGTGGGGCTCGCAGGCGGCGTTGCCGATCGTCGTCGGGCCCGGCGTGAGGGCCGCCGCCATCAGCGCGTTCTCCGTGCCCATCACCGACGGCTCGTCCATGAAGATCCGGCAGGGCCGCAGGCCGTCGGGCGGGGCCTGGAGCTCGACGAAGCGGTCGCCGGAGACCTTCGCGCCCATGTCGCGGAAGGCGTCGAGGTGCGGGTCGAGGCGGCGGCGGCCGATCGTGTCGCCGCCCGGCGGCGGCATCTTCGCCTCGCCGAAGCGCCCGAGCAGCGGGCCGGCTGCGAGGAACGACGCGCGGATCCGGCTCGCGGCCTTCTCGTCCATCTCGCCGCTCACCGTGTCGGCCTGGAGGCTGACCTCGTTCGGCCCCGTCCAGCTCGCCTTCACGCCCATCCCCGCGAGCAGGGAGACCTGCGTCTCGGTGTCGCGGATCCGCGGCACGTTGGTCAGGACGAGCTCCTCTTCGGTGAGCAGGCAGGCGGCGAGGATCGGGAGCGCGGCGTTCTTGTTGCCCGCCGCCACGATCTCCCCCGAGAGGGGTATTCCGCCGTCGATAACGAACTTCTGGGACACGATCTGCGAGGGTAACAGTGACCATGCCGGCCCCATCCAGAGACGAGGCCTGGGCGCTTTTCTGCGAGTGGACCGAGTCCGAGTCATTGCGCAAGCACGCGCTCGGCGTCGAGGCCGCGATGCGCGCCTACGCCCGCCGGTTCGGCGACGACGAGGAGCTCTACGCCGTCACCGGGCTCGTCCATGACCTCGACTACGAGCGCTACCCGGACCTCGACACCGGCCACCCCCGCCACGCGCTCGCCGAGCTCGAGAAGCTCGGCTATCCGAAGGACGTGATCGACGCCGTCGCCGGCCACGCGGAGTTCCTCGAGGTCCCGCGCGAGACCCGGATGGCGAAGACCCTCTTCGCGGTCGACGAGCTCTCCGGCTTCGTCGCCGCCTGCGCCCTGGTGCGTCCCACGGGGATCGAGGGCATGAAGCCGAAGTCCGTGAAGAAGAAGCTGAAGCAGCCGTCGTTCGCGGCCGCCGTCGACCGCGACCAGGTCCGCCGCGGGGCCGAGGAGCTGGGCGTCGACTTCGACGAGCACCTCGTCGTCGTGATCGACGCGATGGAGGCCGAGCGGGATGCGCTCGGCCTGAGCGCGCAGCAGGTCTCGAGTTGAAGCGACGCTGGAAGATCCTGATCGGGCTCGCGGTGCTGCTCGCGGTGCTGCTCGTCCTGAACACGCTCGCCCTCGACAACGAGACCAAGGGCGCCGAGGTGACGGTCGACGGCGGCGAGATCTTCGAGCTCGCCGGCGGGGACGTGCAGGTGCTCGAGGATGGCGTCGAGGACCCCGCCGACGCCCGCGAGAAGCCTCCGATCGTGCTGCTGCATTGCTACTCGTGCTCGCTGCACTGGTGGGACGGGATGGCGCCAGAGCTGACCGACGCCGGCTACCGCGTGATCAGGATCGACCTGCTCGGTCACGGCGGCTCGGAAAAGCCCGCCTCCGGCTACGGGATCGAGGCGCAGGCGAGCCTCGTGGCGGCGGCGATGAACGACCTCCATGCCGAGGGGGCCGTCGTGGTCGGACACTCGATGGGCGGCGCCGTGGCGACCGCGCTCGCGGAGGGCTCGAGCGAGCTCGTCGACCGCGTCGTGATCATCGACGAGGCAGCCGAGAGCGGCCAGGGCGACCTCAACCTGCTCGCCCGGGCGCAGTACGTGCCGGTCCTCGGCGAGGCGCTCTTCAGGTTGGGCGGGATCGGCCCCTGGTCGGACGCGGTCATCAAGAGCGGCTACGGACAGGCTTTCGCCCCCGACTACGACCTCGCCGACGGCTTCCCGAACCCCGACCAGGTCGTGAACGACCTCGAGGCGATGACCTACGCCTCGTTCGACCAGGCCCACGCCGAGAGCGGCGATTTCATCGAGGAGCGCCCGCTCACCGACCGCCTCACCACGGCCGCGGTCCCCGTGCTCGCGATCTTCGGCTCCGAGGACCAGATCTACGACGACCCCGCCGCGACGCTCGCCGCCTACGAGGAGGTGCCGGGCGCGGTCACCGAGATGGTCGAGGGGGCCGGCCACTCGCCGAACGTCGAGGCGCCCGAGGAGACCGCGAAGCTCGTCGTCGATTTCGCCGCCGAGGCCGCCGCGCCCGGCAAACCGCGTAAGTAAGCCGATAACGCGTGTAGCTCACGCTCCCCTAATGGTTTGCTAACATGCCCGCCTTCCTGCTGAACCTCCGTCCCACATAGGCGGAGGCCGGGGGACCCAATTTGTTGGGGCGAGTCGCGGTCACTGTGATCGCGTAGCGCAAAAGCTCTTACCACGCGCGAGCCCGTCAGCTAACCCCGGAAGCATTTGAGAGCCCAACGACCGGTCACCCCCCGGTGACCTCCTGCGGAGCGTGATGATTATCCACACCCCAAGCTTTCTGGTCCGTATCGGGGCCTTCGCGGTCGCCGTGTTCACGATGCTCGCGATCACCACCAGCTCGCTGGACGTGGCCGGAGCCGCGTCCTCCGGCGGCGTCACCACCGGCGGCACCGCCGAGAGCGAGGAGCCCACGGCCGACTCCGGCGGCGACAAGTACACCCGGATCTGGGACCGCACGTCCACCAAGGACAAGCGGTGGGCCCGCAAGACGGCCGAGTGCGAGTCGGGCAAGGACCCGAACGCGATCGGCGGCGGCGGCATGTACCGCGGCGCCTTCCAGTTCATGAAGTCCACCTGGAAGAGCTCGCCGAAGAGCCCGGGCGGCGACCCGATCAAGTTCAACTACAAGACCCAGGCCGTCGTCGCCGTCGCGCTCAAGAACAAGGACGGCGCCGGCCACTGGCCGGTCTGCGGCTAGCCCAGGGACTTCCGCAGCGCCGCCAGGCGCTCGTCCCACTCGGCCCCGACCATCTCGATCCACTCCGCCGCGTCCGCGAGCGTCTCGGGACGCAGCTCGTAGACCGTCGTTCTGCCCACGCGCTCCGAGCTGACCAGCTCGGCGGCGCGCAGCGAGGCGAGGTGCTTGGCGACCGCCTGCCGGGAGATCGGCAAGCCCTTGGCGAGGCCGCTCACGGACGCCTGCCCGCCGCGCGAGAGCGTCTCGATCAGCCCGCGGCGGGTGGGGTCGGCGAGCGCGGCGAACACCGCGTCGGCGCGGGCGGCCGCGGCGCTCATGCGACCGGCGCGAGCGCGAGCCCGCGGGCGAGGCGCGCGAGGCGCGACGCCCACGAGGCCGCGGCCAGGGGTCCGGCGGCGGCGAGGCCGCGCGGGCCGGCCGCGGTCTCGACGACGATCAGCCGGGTCCCGGCCGGGATCGCCTCGACGATCAGGTCGACCCTGCTGGGCTCGCCGCCGGGGCGCTGCCAGGTGAAGGAGAGCCGCTCCTCCTCGATCACGGTCTCGACGGTGCCGGTGCGCTCGTCCTCCCCGTCGCGGACGGCGATCTCGCCGCCCTCGTAGGGCTCGAGCTCGACCTCGGGAGCGAACCATTCGGAGAGCCAATCCTCGTCGGTGAGGGCTTCCCAGACCTCCTCCGGGCCGGCCGGCAGCAGGGTCTCGCGCTCCACCCGGCGCTCTTCCGTCCGCTCGCCATTACGCAACTTCACGGTTGCGTATAGTAACGGAAACGAGCGCAACTGCAGGGTTGCCCAACGAGAGGAGCCTCCCATGCCGCTGGTCCCGATGGTCGTCGAGCAGAACGCCGGTGGCGAGCGCTCGTTCGACATCTACTCGCGCATGCTGAACGAACGCGTGATCTTCCTCGGCCAGGAGATCGACGACCAGGTGGCCAACCTGATCGTGGCCCAGATCATCCACCTCGAGTCCGAGGACCCCGACAAGGAGATCAGCCTGTACATCAACTCCCCCGGCGGCCAGGTCTACTCGGGGCTGGCGATCTACGACGCGATGCAATTCGTGAAGCCCGAGGTGAGCACGATCTGTTACGGGATCGCGATGTCGATGGCGGCGCTCCTGCTCGCCGGCGGCGCGCCGGGCAAGCGGATGGCGCTACCGAACTCGCGGATCCTGATCCACCAGCCCTCGGGCGGGTTCCAGGGCGTCGCCGCGGACATCGAGATCCACGCCCGCGAGACGCTCGAGCTGCGCGCGCGACTCGACGCGATCTACGCGAAGCACACGGGCAAGTCCGAGAAGCAGGTCCGCTCCGATCAGGAGCGCGACCGCTTCCTGAAGGCCGACGAGGCGGTCGCCTACGGCCTCGTCGACCGCGTCCTCAGCGAGCGCGAGATGGCCCGGACGCCGGCCGGGTTCGCCGGGGACTAGGCGCCGGGCGCCGACCTGTCCCTTTGGGGTCAGACCCCTCGGGTGGCAGGTCGGCCTGTCCCTTTGGGGTCAGACCCCTAGTCGTCGACCTCGCCCTCGAAGAGCGCGAACGCGGCGCCCTGGGGATCGGCGAGCATCGCGATGTTGCCCGCCGGCAGCTCGAGCCGCACGAACTCGGTCGCTCCCCGCTCGACGCCCTTGTCGGCGGCGGCGTCGCGGCTCTCGACGGTGAAGTACGGGATCCAGGCGGACGGCATCCCGCCCTGGGCCTCCATCACGCCGCCATTCGACCTCTCCCCCACCTTGGCGATGACGTAGCGCGGGCCTCCCTGGGTGTCCATCTCCTCCGTGCCCCAGCCGAAGAGCCCTTCGTAGAACCCCACCGCCGCGTCGACGTCCGTGGTCTGCAGCTCGTTCCACGTCAGGCAGCCGGGATCGTTCACCCGCTCCGCGCCGACGCTGTCTCGCGGCTCCCAGGCGTTGAACGCGGCGCCGGTCGGGTCGGCGATCGCGGCCATGCGGCCGAAGGTCATGACGTCGAACGGCTCCATCATCACCTGCCCGCCGAGCTCCTTCGCCTTCGCCGCCGCGTCGTCGGCAGACGCGACCGTCACGTAGTTGTTCCAGTGCGGCGGCAGCGAGCCGTCGCCCTGGAAGATCGCGGCGGCCGTGTCGCCCTGCACCTTGCAGGTCGTGTAGGTGCCGCCGCCGGCCTCCTCGGGCAGCTGGGTGTCCTCGAAGTCCCAGCCGAGGAGCTCGCCGTAGAAGGCCTTCGCAGCCCCCGGGTCGCCGGTCGAGAGCTCGACGTAGCTGAAGGTTCCCGGCTCGTACTCGGTGCGCTTTCCCATCGCATGCCCCTTCTGGTTGGATTCGCCCCGGTGCCTCCGAGAATAATCGTCCTCGAGGGAGATCAGACCGGCCAGGAGCTGCTCGAGCAGTCGCTGCGCCTGCTCGACCCCGAGGTGATCGGGATCGAGCTCGAGCTCGAGCGCTTCGACCTCTCGCTCAAGAACCGCCGGGCGACCGAGAACCGCGTCTGCGAGGAGGCGGCGGCGGCGATGTCGCGGGCCGGCCTCGGCCTCAAGGCGGCGACGATCACGCCCGAGGGCGCCGACGACGTCGGCAGCCCGAACCGCCTGATCCGCGAGGGCATCGACGGCAAGGTGATCGTCCGCACCGGGCGCCGGATCCCGGGCGTCACCCCGGTCGCCGGCGTCCACCACCCGATCTCGGTCTGCCGGATGGCGGTCGGGGACGCCTACGGCGCGAAGCAGTGGCGCGCCGAGGAGGACGGCGAGGAGGTCGCCTACCGAACGGAGCGGATCACGCGCCCGAACTGCCGGGCCGTCGCCGAGCACGCGTTCCGCGGGGCCGAGAACCTCGACGGCCGGGTCTACGGCGGACCGAAGTGGACCGTCAGCCCCGTCTACGAGGGGATGCTGAAGGAGGAGATGGACGCCGCCGCCGAGCGGCATCCCGACGTCCCGTACGAGCCGGTGCTGGTCGACGCCACGCTCGCCGGGCTCGTCGGCGGCGCCGCGATCGCGCCGCTCGTGATCCCCGCCCTCAACCGCGACGGCGACCTGCTCTCCGACCTCGTCCTGCCGCTCTTCGGCTCGATCGCGGGCGCCGAGTCGGTCCTTCTCGGCCTCGACGAGGACGGGGAGACGACGGTGGCGATGGCCGAGGCGCCCCACGGCACCGCCCCGTCGCTCGAGGGCAAGGACGTCGCCAACCCGATGGCGATGATCCTCGCCGTCGCCGCTGTCCTTCACCACGCCGCGAACCTCGAGGCGGAGGGCGCGGAGCGGGCCTCGCGGGCGATCTACGAGGCGGTGATGGAGGCCGCCGCGGCGGGCGTCCGCACCCACGACCTCGGCGGGGACGCAGGCACGACCGAGTTCACCGACGAGACGATCTCGCGGGTGAAGACGAAGCTGGAGGCTTGGGAAGCGCTCGGAACGGGCAGTTGATCCCCGGACGCGAGTCCGTGGTCTGTGCATAGGATGCCGCCGACGGGCGCGGGAGCGCCCGCCAGAGGAGAGATGGAAGCCGGAGCGCTCGCGCAATCGGAGGATCTGAGCCCGTTCGAACGGTGGCGGGGGAACATGCGCGACCGCCCGGCGCTCGTCGCCGGCGGCGTGATCGCCCTGATCGCGCTCGCCCTGATCATCGGCGAGGGCCTGCAGGCGGTCGCGGACACCGCCCTCACCGGGCTCTCCACCGGGTCGATCTACGCGCTCGGCGCGGTCGGCCTGACCCTCGTCTACGGGATCCTCAAGCTCGTCAACTTCGCCCACGGCGACTTCCTCACCTTCGGCGCCTACATGGCGTTCCTGGTGAACGTCACCTGGGACCTGCCGTTCGTCGTCGCCGTGTTCTGGGCGATGCTGGCGACCGCGATCCTCGGGATCCTGCTCGAGCGGGTGATGTGGGCGCCGATGCGGGCGCGCGGAGCCGGGATGCTGCAGCTGCTCCTGATGTCGATCGGGCTCGCGCTCGTGATCCGCTACGCGATCCAGTTCATCTGGGGCACCGAGCTGCGCCAGCTCGACGTGAACGACACCGCGACCGTCGACTTCCTCGGACTCTCGATCGGCCGGATCTTCCTGATCGTGATCGTGGTCGGCTTCGTCGTCCTGATCGCGACCGGGCTGATGCTGCGCTTCACGACGCTCGGCAAGCGGATGCGGGCCCTGTCGGACAACCTCGAGCTCGCCGAGACGTCCGGGATCAACACCTCGCGGGTGATCTTCTGGACCTGGGTCCTGGCCGGCGGCTTCGCCGGGCTCGCGGGTGTCCTGCTCGGAGCGACGACCCAGCTCCAGCCGGAGATGGGCTTCGAGCTGCTCCTGCCGATCTTCGCGGTCGTGGTGCTGGGCGGGATCGGTGACGCGTTCGGCGCGCTCTCGGCCGGGATCCTGCTCGGCGTCGTGATCGAGTGGTCGACGCTCGTCATCGACGAGCGCTGGAAGACGGCGATCGGCTTCGTCGTCCTGATCCTCGTGCTCGTGATCCGCCCGCAGGGGATCTTCGGAAAGGCGAAAGCCATATGACGACCGAGTTCCCGACACTCGTCGGCGTCAGCCTGGAGGCGTTCACGTCGATCGGCTTCTGGACCGGCGTGGGCATCATCGCCGGCACCTACACGATCTTCTCCCTCGGCCTCCAATTGAACGTCGGCTTCACGGGCATCTTCAACTTCGGCCAGGCCGGCTTCATGGCGGTCGGCGCCTACTCGATGGCGATCCTCGTGACCGACACCGGGATCGACTTCTGGCTCTCCCTCCCGCTCGCGATCCTGATCACGATGGCGTTCGGGCTGATCGTCGCCCTGCCGGCGGTCCGCCTGCGCACCGACTACCTCGCGATCGCGACGATCGCCGCGGCGGAGGCCGTGCGCCTGTTCGCCCTGAACGCGACCGAGCTCACCGGCGGCGCCCAGGGCCTCTTCGGGTTCGACGACTCCTGGGACGAGGTCTCGGACACGATCGAGGGCTGGCTCGAGTCCCTCGGCTGGTCGAACCCCGAGAACCTGTTCCCGCTCTTCCTCGTCGTCTGGGTCGTCGCCCTGACCCTGACCTTCGTCATGTCGCGGCTGCAGAAGACGCCCTGGGGCCGCGTCATGCGCGCGGTGCGAGAGGACGAGGACGCGGCGCGCGCGCTCGGCAAGAACGCCTTCGCCTACAAGCTGCAGTCGCTCGTGATCGCGGCCGCCCTCGGCGCGATCGCCGGCTTCTTCCTGGCGCTCAACCTGCGCTTCGTGATCCCGGACGAATTCCTGCCGATCTTCACTTTCCTCGGCTACGCCGTGCTCGTCCTCGGGGGCCTCGCCAACTACTGGGGCGTGGCGATCGGCTCGATCATCTTCTGGACGATCCTCGAGGGCCTGCGCTTCATCGACCTGCCGATCTCCGAGGTGAAGATCTCGGCGGTGCGGTTCATGCTCGTCGGCCTCGCCCTGATCCTGCTGATGGCGTTCCGCCCGCAGGGCCTGTTCGGCAAGAAGGAGGAGATGGTGCTCGGTGACTGACGCGGTCGCGGCGGCGCCCGAGAGCGCGCCCGCGCAGAAGAACGGGCGCTCGATCTTCGAGGCCGAGAACGTGGTCAAGCGCTTCGGCGGCATCCGGGCCGTGAACGGGGCGACGATGAACGTCCGCGAGGGATCGATCACGGCGCTGATCGGCCCCAATGGCGCCGGCAAGACGACCTTCTTCAACCTGATCACCGGCTTCTACAAGCCCGACCATGGCCGGACCACCTACATGGGCGAGACGATCACGGGCCAGGCGCCCTACAAGATCGCCCGCCGCGGAATGGTTCGGACGTTCCAGATCACCAAGGCGCTCGAGGGGATGCCGGTGATCGACAACATGATGCTCGCCGCCCACGACCAGCCCGGCGAGACCCTGCGCAACGCGATCTTCCGGCCGGGCGCGAGCCGCCGGCGCGAGGCCGAGGTGCGAAAGCAGGCCGACGACCTGCTCGAGATCTTCAACCTGACCAAGCTCGCCGACGCCTACGCGGGCACCCTCTCCGGCGGCCAGCGCAAGCTGCTCGAGCTGGCGCGGGCGCTCATGACGCAGCCCCGGTTCCTGCTCCTCGACGAGCCGATGGCGGGCATCAACCCTACGCTCGGCCGCCAGCTCCTCGACCACATGCAGTCGCTGCGCCGTGAGGCCGGGGTCACGTTCCTCTTCATCGAGCACGACATGGAGGTCGTGATGAACCACTCCGACCGCGTGATCGTGATGGCCGAGGGTCGAGTGATCGCGGAGGGCGAGCCGCACGAGGTGCGCTCGAACCAGAAGGTCATCGACGCCTACCTGGGCGGGTCCGCGTGAGCGTGGCCGCACCGTCCCCCAACGGGAGCGCCGTCCTCAGCGTCGACGGCGTCGTCGCCGGCTACAGCGCCGAGGTCGACATCCTGAACGGGGTCTCGATCAAGGTCGCCGACGGCGAGATCGTCACCGTCATCGGCCCCAACGGCGCCGGCAAGTCGACGCTGATCAAGACGATCTTCGGGCTGCTCAGGCCGCGCAGCGGGCGGATCGTCATGCGCGGCAACGACATCGCCGGCCGCAAGCCGCACGACATCACCCGGCTCGGGATGAGCTACGTGCCGCAGGTCGACAACGTCTTCCCGAGCCTGTCCGTGATGGAGAACCTCGAGATGGGGATCCTCGACCCCTCGACGAAGAAGGCGCAGCTGACCAGGATGTTTCAGCTCTTCCCGCGCCTCGGCGAGCGGACCGGCCAGCAGGTCGGGACGATGTCCGGCGGCGAGCGCCAGATGGTCGCGATGGCCCG
>DASUSH010000008.1:0-6785 GCA_036375215.1 Solirubrobacterales bacterium | reverse complement strand
GGAACCTCTGATGCGCTACGCCACGCTCGGCAACGTCCCCGCCAAGCGGCACGTCCAGTTCCGCGAGAACGGGACCCTCCTCACCGAGGAGGTGCTCGGCTTCGAGGGCTTCTCCGGCAACGAGTCGATCCTGTACCACCTGCACTCGCCTTGCCGCGTGCGGGAGGTCGGCGGCTTCGAGCCGATCGCACGCGACGAGTGGGTGCCCGACACCCATGTCCACCGGCTCACCGACACCAATCCGGTGCCGCCCGGGGGCGATTGGCTCGGGGGCCGTCGGCTCCTGCAGTGGAACGGCGACATCGAGGTCGCGATCGCGAAGCCGACCACCGAGCGCGAGGGCTTCTACCGCAACGGCGAGGGCGACGAGGTGCTCTTCGTCCACCGCGGGACGGGGATCGTGGAGACGATCTTCGGCGACGTTCCCTACCGGCCCCACGACTACGTCGTGATCCCGCGGGGGACGACCTACCGGATCCGGATGGACTCCTCGGCGCCGGGCGACCAGGTCTGGCTCTGCTTCTCGACGCCGGGCGAGATCGAGACCCCGAGCCGCTACCGCAACCGCTACGGGCAGCTCCTCGAGCACGCGCCGTACTCGCAGCGCGACTTCCACCCGCCGCGCGAGCTGCGCACCCACCGCGAGCGCGGCGAGCACCTGCTCACGGTCCGGGTCCGCGACGGATACCAGGACTACGTCCTCGACTACCACCCGTTCGACGTCGTCGGCTGGGACGGCTACGTCTACCCGTACACCTTCTCGACCGACGACTTCGAGCCGATCACCGGCCGCATCCACATGCCGCCGCCGGTCCACCAGACCTTCCAGGGGCAGAACTTCGTGATCTGCTCCTTCTGCCCGCGCGAGCTCGACTACGACCCCGAGGCGATCGCGCTGCCCTACCACCACTCGAACGTCCAGTCCGAGGAGGCGATCTATTACGTCGACGGCCAGTTCGGCTCGCGCAAGGGCGTCGACGTCGGGATGATCACCCTGCACCCGAGCGGGCTCCCGCACGGGCCGCAGCCGGGCCTCGTCGAGGCATCGCTCGGCGCGCGGCGCACCGAGGAGCTCGCCGTGATGTGGGACACCTTCCGCCCGCTGCGGCTGACGACGCTCGCGCGCGAGCTCGACCAGCCCGAGTACGCGCTCTCCTGGTACGAGCCCGAGCGCGAGCTCGCGGCGACCACCACGGGTTGAGGGGTCCGCGTGTTCGAGGAGGCACAGCTCTACTCGCCGGTCACGACCGGCGAGGACGGCCGCGTCACCGTCCACCTCGGCGACGAACACCCCGGGGTGAACGACGCCGCCTACCGTGAGCGCCGCAACGCGATCGCCGCCGCCGCGCTCGCCTGGTCGGAGGGCGAGCCGCCTCCGCGGATCGAGTACACCCAGGCCGAGCAGGAGGTCTGGCGCACGGTCTGCCGCGAGCTCGCCCCCAAGCACGAGCGTTACGCCTGCCGGCCATTCCGCGACGCGCTCGTCGCCCTCGACCTGCCGGCCGACCGGATCCCCCAGCTCGACGAGGTGAGCGCCGCGCTGCGGCCGCTGACCGGCTTCGAGTACGTGCCCGCCGCGGGGATCGTGCCCCTCGACGAGTTCTACGGCTCGCTCGCCGACCGCCGCTTCCACTCCACCCAGTACGTGCGCCACCACGCGGCGCCGCTCTACACGCCCGAGCCGGACCTGATTCACGAGGTGATCGGCCACGGCCACCTGCTCGCGGACCCGCGGTTCGCCGAGCTCAACCGGCTCGCCGGGGAGGCGGCACGACGGGTCGAGAGCGCCGCCGGCCTGCAGATGGTCGCCGACGTCTTCTGGTTCACGATCGAGTTCGGCGTGGTCTACGAGCGCGGCGAGCTGCGCGCCTACGGCGCCGGGATCCTCTCCTCCTACGGGGAGATCGAGGAGTTCCGGGGGATGGAGATCCGCCCGCTCGACTTCGCCGAGATGGCGACGATCGAGTACGACATCACGAAGTACCAGCCCGTGCTCTTCGCCGCCGAGTCGATGGAGCACCTGGTCGACGCCGTCGGCTCCTTCTTCGTCGGCTGCGACGATGACACGCCGGCGCGGCTCGAGCGGGAGCGCTCGGCGACCGCCGCCTGAACCGGCCCGCCGAGCCGGACCGGGCCCCTAGTCTGCCGCGATGGCAATCACCGCCGCAGAGGCCCGCGCGCAGATCCTCGACGAGCTCGCCGCCGCGATCGACCGGCTCGCCACCGCCGCGGCCTGCCTCGGCGAGGCCTACGAGGAGCTCGACGACGCGACCGCGGACCGGATGGAGGACCAGCTCTTCCGGCCGGTCCAGAAGGCGTTCGGCCGCGCCAAGCGGACCCACTCGCAGTTCGCCGGCCGCGTCGGCATGTCGGCCGCGACCTGGCAGCCGCCCTCGGTCCCGGCGGGCACCCGGGGCGGCCAGGCGCTGATCGAGCGCGCCGTCGACTGCGCCGACGAGGCCGACCGGCTCCTCGCCGAGCTCCAGGACTCGATGCTCCCGATCGAGTCCGGCGACGCCGAGCTCCGCGCCGGGCTCGCCGAGGTCCGCGACCTGATCGCCGGCCTCGCGTCGTCCGCCCGCTCGCTCGTGCGCGGCATCGGCCGCTGAGAAGCCCGGCCCGGCCGACGACCGCGAACCTCCGGACGGCGGGCGTGCCGTCGCCGACCCCCGGGCGAGGAATGCCTATCGTTGGATGGCCACGCCCGCCCCGACGAGAGGATGTGATCATGCGTCCGACCGAGCCGTTCCGTAGCGAGCACGCCGAGCTGCTCGAGCACATCGAGCACCTCGCGGAGGCGGCGCGGCAGATGCCGCGGCTCTCCGTGGACGAACGCGGCGAGCTGCGCGCCAGGATCCTCGGCTTCCTGCAGGGCACGCTGTTGCCGCACGCCCAGGCCGAGGAGCAGGTCCTCTATCCGGAGTGGGCGGAGCTGATCGGTTTCGCCGACGCGGCGGTCCCGATGGTCCACGACCACGAGGCGATCGTCGCCCGGATCGAGCGCCTGGAAGCGGCCGACCTCGGCGACGTCGACGCGCTCCAGGAGCTGCTCTACGGCCTCTACGCGCTCATCTCCGTGCACTTCCGCAAGGAGGAGGACATCCAGCTACCGGCCTTCGACGCCGCCCCCGAGGTCGCCGAGCAGGTGCTCGCCCGCATGGAAGCCGCGACCGGCGAGGGACATACCCACTGACGAACGGGCGGTTCTCGGCGCTCAGGCCGAGAGCCACCCGATGATCCGGCTGGGGTCGGCGTCCGCCGGGAGGTCGCCCCCCGCGCGGAGCTCCTCGGCGGCGGCGGCCATCGCGTTGATCGCGACCCAGGCGAGGCGGCCGCCGACGCTCACGCGCTGGCCGCCCGCGTCGACGATCTCGGCGACGGAGAGGCCCGGGGCGGCGAGGACGTTGAGGGGCTTCGAGGTCGCCTCGCGAATCGCCCGGATCTCGCCCGCGCTCGGCAGCCGCGGCGCATAGAGCACGTCCGCCCCGGCTCGCTCGAACGCCTGAAGGCGGGCGATCGTGTCGTCGAGGTCGGGATTGCCGCGGACGTAGTTCTCGGCGCGCGCCGTCAACGTGAACGGAAAGCCGAGACGGCCGGCCGCCTCGACCGCCGCGGCGACCCGCTCGGTCGCGTGCTCGATCGCGTAGATGCCCCGATCGGGATCGAAGTCCTCGATCGAGCCGCCCACGGCCCCCGCCTCGGCCACCCGGGAGATCGCCAGCGCAGCATCCGCGGGATCGGGGCCGTAGCCGTTCTCCAGGTCGACGGACACGGGGAGGTCCGTCGCCGCGTCGAGCGCGCGGGTGTGCTCGGCGACTTCATCCAGGGTGACGTCGCCGTCCTGTCGTCCCAGCGTGAACGCGAAGCCGGCACTCGTGCTCGCCAGCGCCTCGAAGCCCAGCGCGGCGAAGACCTTCGCCGATCCGGCGTCCCACGGGTTCGGGATGACGAACGGCGAACCCTCGTGCAGCGCTCGAAACGCCTCGCCCTTGCGCTCCTGAGCGATCTCCGCGGCCACGCCCCCGATTCTGCCCGATCGGGCAGGGATGCGGTTGCTCGGATGGGCGCGGCCGGTTTCGAACCAGGGATAGACTCGGTGCCTCAACGACGCAGGAGGCAGGGAAATGATCCGTCGAGGTCGCATCGCGCTTGGGCTCTCGCTCGCGCTGCTCGCCCTACCAACCGGTGCCGAAGCCGCATTGCGTATCGATGTGGTCGGCTCCCCTTCTGAGGTCCGCACCGGTGAAACGGCGACCTTCACCGCGACCGTCACGAACACCGGTCCGGATTCGCAGCCAGTCGAGGTCGGGCTCCTGGCGCTTCGCGCAGGCGGCGAGAAAGCGGTCTCCAATCGCTATCAGTCGGTGACCGCGACCCAGGGGGGCTGCACGATCGACGAGGTGCGGCCGCCCTACAACTACACGGGCGCTGACTGCCAGCTCGGAAACGTCCCCGCCGGCGGAACCGCCCAGATCACGGCGGTCGTCCAGGTCAACGAGTCAATGGACCAGCTGACGAGCATCCTCGGTGCGCCCGGCGGCGGTCCGATCACAAGTGACACCGCCCGGGTGCGCGCGATCTACCCGCCGCGGGTCGAGGGTTCATCGAAGATCAAGGTGAGGGGTCTTCCCGGCGGGTGCGCGGACGGCGATCTCGATCTCGTCGCGAAAGCAAAGGGCGCGAAGAAGGTCACCGCCTCGCTTTCCGGTCCCAAGGACGAATGGGGCAACTACCTCGATGGTTCCTCGTTCAGCCGCAAGATCGCCGCCGAGAAGGATGATCGACTCAAGGTCGAGGTTCCGATCGGGAAGGAGCGCGCGGGCTTCTACCTGCTTCGCTTCGCGGCGAGGTACGAGAACAAGCCCAAGCAAAAGACCGAGATCACGCTCCAGCGCTGCGGGGTGCCGGAGGGCTGAACGGCTGGGGCCAGCACCGAGAGAGCGGGTGCTCGCGAATTCTGCCTAATGGAATAGGGACCGACGTCCCCTGCGACGGGGACCCCTCCTCGACATCGCATCGACGTCTCTCCAGAGCGCGCCGGTGCCGCTAGCGCTCAGCGGCGCGGCCTTGCTGGTTGACCCCGGTCTCGTAGGCGAAGATCACGACCTGGATCCGGTCACGGAGCTCGAGCTTCATCAGGATCCGCTTCACGTGCGTGCGGATCGTCGACTCCTCGACGACGAGCTCGGTGGCGATTTCCCTATTCGAGAGCCCGCGCGCGACGAGTTCAAAGACCTCCCGCTCGCGAGGGGTCAGCTCCTCGAGTCTCGCCTCCTCACCCAGATCCGGCGTTGGCTGGCTTGTCATCCGGTCAATCACGCGGCCGGTCACCGAAGGGGAGAGAAGCGCATCGCCGGCGGCGACGGTGTGGACGGCGGCGATCAGCTCCTCGGGCTTGGTCCGCTTGAGCAAGAAGCCGGAGGCGCCGGCGCGAAGCGCGCCGAAGACGTACTCGTCGTGCTCGAACGTGGTCAGGATCAAGACGCGGACGTCGGCGACGGTCCGGGTCAGAGCGCGGGTCGCGGCGATCCCGTCGAGGTCGGGCATGCGGACATCCATCAGGACGACGTCGGGCGCGAAGCGGCTTACCCGATCGACTGCCTCCCGGCCGGTCGTCGCCTCGCCAACGACCTCGATCTCAGCGTCGGCGGCGAGGAGCTCGCGAAGGCCGACCCGCGTTAGGTGGTCGTCGTCGACGATCAGGACGCGGATCACGCGGCGGCGCCTTGAAAAGGGAGACGAGCGCGCAGCCGAAACGATCCCGCGCTGCGCTCGACCTCGAGGCTGCCGCCGACGAGCGTTGCGCGCTCGCGCATCCCGATGAGACCGTGGCCGCCGTTCGCGCGCGGTGAGATCTCGCGCGCGGAATCGTTGGTGACGCCGAGCTCGATTGCTTCCTCGGCGAAGACGAGATCAACCCGTGCACCGCCCTCGCCGTGGCGCGCGGCGTTGGTCAGCGCCTCCTGGAGGATCCGGTACGCCGCCTGGTCGACGGGGCCCGGGAGTGGCCGCGGCTCGCCTTCGCTTGCCACCGATACCTCGAGGCCTGCGTCCGCGTAGTCGGCGACGAGGGCTCCGAGCGAGGCGAGCCCGGGAGGCGCATCGACCCCGCGGTCGGACCAGCGAAGGCTGCCGACCATCTGGTCAATTTCGCCGGCCGTCTGGCGCGCCAGCCCCTCGATCGACTCGAGCGCTGCCTGCGAGCCTTCCGCGTCGCCGCGCATCCTTGCGCCGCCGGCGCGCACGGCGATCACGTTGATCGCGTGCCCGGCGGAGTCGTGGAGGTCACGCGCGATCCGCGCCCGCTCCTCGGCGACCGTGAGCAGGCGATCGCGCTCGGCGTCGCGCTCGCTTCGCGAGGCGCGCTCGGCGAGTTCGGCGACGTGCTCGTGGCGAAGCCGCGTCCACTCACCGGCGAACCAGGCGAGTGCCCAGGCCAACCCGGAATGAAGGGCGATCGTGTCCGGGAAAGCGCCCTCGGCGAACCAGGCGGCTAGGACGTAGGCGATAAACAGCCCGACCACCTCGGCGGCGCCGCGGGGTGCCCACGGATCGCCCTCGCGGCGGCTCGCGGCGTATAGGAAGAGGCCGACCGCCGATCCGAGCGGCAGCGCGATCCCATAGCCGAAGCCCGCGAGCCCGACGGTCGCCAGCGCAGTTGCGAGAAAGACAAGCCGCGGCGCGGCGCGCCAGGCGAGAAGCGGGAGCGCCGACGCCGCCGCGAGCAGGGCGCTCACGGCGTCGAGCTCGGCCGAGTGCGCCGGTTGACCGACGATGCCGCCGTG
>DASUSH010000007.1:0-37431 GCA_036375215.1 Solirubrobacterales bacterium | reverse complement strand
GCACGCCGCAGGCGCCACTGGGCGAGGATGCGTTCGGCAGCGTGCGTGGCCGAGTCCGCCGCCGCCCCGGCGGCCGGGAGCGTGCCGCGCAGCGCCGCGACCGTGGCCGCGAGGTCCTGCGAAGCGGCGCTCATGCCTTTGAGCACCTCCGTGTGGCTGCGGAGGTGCTCGCCGTACTCGCCGACCGCGCCGACCAAGTTGTTCATCGTCAGCTTCATCTCCTCGAGCTCGGCCTCGAGGTCGGGCTCGGGCTCGACGGCGAACTCGTCCTCGGGCTCGACGGCGAACTCGTCTTCCTCCTCGTCGAGCTCAACGGCCTCCCCTTCGATCTCCACGTCGTCGGCAGTCGCGTAGCCCGGTGGCGCCCGGGTGCCGCCGCCCCCGCCCTCGAGGCGGTTCGCCATCTCCTGGAGCTCGAGCCGGAGGCTCGCGAGCGAGCCGAGCTCCGCCTTCTCCAGCTCGACCTGATCGCGACGGAGCTCGAAATAGGGCAGGAGGACGAGCAGCAGCACGCCGGCCGCGAACCAGAGGAGCCCGAGCGGGCTGGTGAAGAAGGCGACGATCTGCCCGACGCCGGGGACCTCACCGACCATGCGCGCGTGGATCTCGTCGGCCGGCACCGTGAAGGGATCGCGTTTGTCGCGAGCGTCGCCCTTCGTGAAGACCGTGCCGTCCTCGATCTTCACGATCCGGTGAAGCACGTTCTCGGGATAGTTGAGCCTGTCCTGGATCTCCTGCGGCGGGCTCACCTGGACGACGTCGCCGACCTCCGGGGGCTCGCCGAGACGCTGCATGATCGCGACGTCCCCGGGCTCGATCGTCGGCTCCATCGATCCGGTCTGGACGATGAGGAGCGGCGGCCAGGTGCGCAGCATCGCGAGCCCGGCGAGGATCGCCAGGGCGAGCAGGACAAGCAGGATCTTGGCCACGAGCCAGAACTTCTGGCGGGTGGTTCTCTCTTCGCCCTCGACGGCGGCCGAGAAGAGCTTTTCCCTCATGCCTGGATCCCTTTCGCGGCCATCCGGGAGAGACCTCCCGGCGGGCGCTCTACGGCATCTGGTTGAGCGTTGCCACGAACGTCGGCGGCGTCGGGGTCGTGGCGGTGTTCACCCTGCGGATGAACGTACCACTCGGATCGCGGCCCGCGGCGGGCGGAACGTTGCTGGGGCCGGCGGGATAGTCGTAGATGCCGACGCAATAGCGCTCCCCGCCATCGAGCCCGCCGGAGCCCGCCGCGTTGCCTGACGCCACCCAGCCCTGGAAGGTGATCTGGGCATCGTTCGTGTCGAAGATCATGTTCCGGTAGTTGCCGGAGCCAGTGCCGACGGTGGTGGTGTTCGACAGATCGGCCGTGGTGCAGGCGTTGTCGGCCCCGTCGGTCGCGATCCGGATCTGGAGCTGGAGGTCCGAATATCCGGCCGGGGCATTGCTGAGGTAGACCGCCACGAAGTAGTTGTTCGCGAGCGGCTCGTTCGTGAGGTTCACGTCGTACATGACCGCGCTCGGCACGGAGCCGAAGCGCCCCGAGTAGTTCCAGGTCAGGTTCGCGCTGCAACCGGCGCAACCAGTGCTGATCAGGCCGTTCAGACCACTCGTGTCCTGCGCGTCGCCGGGATTGTTGGAGAGCGGCGTGGCGTTCTGCGTCGATCCCGTCGTACCGCCCGTGGTCGCGAAGCCGGTCGCGTAGATCGCGCCCAGCGAGAGGCCGAAGAGGAGGAGCCCCGCGAGCGCGGCGAGACGCAGGCGGGTTCTCCGCCGGCGCGCCGCTTCCATCCGCTCCGCGTAGGCCCGCGCCTCTGCGCCGGTCTTGATCTTCGCGGGGATCACGTTGTCCACGGCCTGGCTTCCCTCGCTCGCGGCGTTGGGTTATTCGCGGGCTTACCCGCCTATGGCATCGCGTTCAGCGTTCCGACGAACTGGGGATACGTGCCGCCGAACGCGCCTCCCGTGGTGACCTTGCGGATGAACGTGCCGCCCGTGTCCTTGCCGTTGTTGGCGTAGTTCGCGACGCCGACGCAATAGGTGCTGCCGCCCGGGAGCCCGGTCGTGACGCCGTTCATGCCCGAGAAGGTGACCTGCGCGTCGTTGTTGTCGAAGCGCATCACCCGATAGTCGTCGGTGTCGGCAACGCCATTGATGGCCGCGCCGTCGCAGGTCCCGCCCACGCCGACATCGGCGATCCGGAACTGGATCTGGAGGTCCGAGAACCCCGAGGGGGTGTTCGACAGGTAGACGCCGAGGAAGTAATCGCCGGTCTGCCCGTCGAGGTCGGCCTCGTAGAGCGCGGCGTTCGAGAGCGAGCCCCAGCGACCGGCCCAATTGAAGGTGATGTTCGAGTCGGGCGTCGTCATGAGCCCGGCGAGGACGCTCGTGTCCTGGTTGGCGCCCGGGTCGTTCGTGTTGGCGCCGGCGGTGGCCGTGGCTCCGGTCGAGCCGCCGGTCGTGGCGAACCCGGTCGCGTAGATGGTCCCGAGGGCCAGACCGACGAGCAGGAAGGCTCCCCAGAGCGCGGCCCTGCGCCGGGACTTCTGGCGGCGCCGCGCGGCCATCGCCTCCGGGTCGGCGCCGTTCGCGTCTGGGACTATCAGCATCAGGTCGGACATTCTCTGGTGAAACCCCCTCGGTTCCTCTCTTTGGTCTAAGCCGTGCGGCGCAGGGCGCTCATCCTCCAGTAACAGATTCGACCAAAGGGATGAGGGCGGCATCCGTAGTAATTACTGAATCCCCTGGGGGGTTACCCGCCGATCTCGGCTCAGAGCCTCAAATCTCGGGCACATCTACCCCAAGTGGGGTAAACGGCACCCGACGCACGTCGGCCCAATCGCCGTAGCGCTCCTCGACCCTCGCGACGACCTCCCCGGTCGACTGCCAGAAGGTCCAGACCAAGACGGTCGGCCCGGCGCCCGAGATGCTGGCGCCGATCGCGCCGAGCTCCTCCGCGACCTCGACGAGCTCGATCGAGCGCGGATAGAGCGCCGCGCGGTGCGGCTGGTGCAGGCGGTCGGCGAGACCCGAGGCGATCAGGGTCAGGTCGGAGCGCTCGACGCCGAGCACCAGGCGGGCGGCGGCGCTCACGTTCGCCGCCGCGTCGGCCAGCGGGACCCGATCCGGAAGCGCATCGCGGGCGGCCGCGGTCGGGACCCGCTCGCCGCGCGGGATCACCGCCAGCGCCTCCACGCCCTGGGGAGGGTCCAGCCGGGTCACGGCCGGCTCGTCGCCGGCGAGACCGCAGACCACGAAGCCCCCGTGCAGTGCCGCGGCGACGTTGTCCGGGTGGCCTTCGAGCCCGGTGGCCAGCCGCAGCAGGTCCCCCGGCGAGCGGTCGAGCTCGTAGAGGTGGTCCGCGGCGGCGAGGCCGGCGACGATCGCGGCGGCGCTCGAGCCGAGCCCGGCGGCGAGCGGGATCTCGCTGCGAATCTCGAAGCGCAGCCCGTCGGCGGGGTGGAGCAGCTCGAACGCGCGGACGCATAGGTTCGAGCGGTCCCGCGGGACATCCAGACCGTGCGCCTCGACCTCGAACGCACCTGCCTCCGACACCTCCAGCTCGAGGTGAAGGGAGAGCGCCGCGGCGAGGACGTCGAACCCCGGGCCGAGGTTCGCCGATGAGGCCGGAACGCGGACCAGCCGCCGGCGCCTCATCCCTCAGCCCGCGACGACCGCGCCGGCGAGGACGGCGCCGTCGGCAACCTGGGCGCCCGGCAGGACGACCGCCTCGCGCAGCTGCGCCCCGACGCCGACGCGGGCGCCGTCGCCGAGAACGAGCGGGCCGTGAAGCCAGGCGCCCGAGCCGATCTCACAGCCGGCGCCGATCAGGATCGGCCCCGTCAGCTCGATATCGGCGGCCGGGACGGCGCCGTCGGCGGCGCGCACCCCCTCGGCGACCTCGCTTCCGTCGCTTCGCAGGCGGACGGCGCCGGCGAGCGCGTCGAAGTTGCCCTGGCGGTACTCGTCGAGCGAGCCGATGTCGTTCCAGTAGTCGTCGAACTCGTGCACGTAGAAGGCCACGTCGGCTTCGAGGAGCCGCGGGAAGACGTCCATGGCCCAGTCCACGACCTCCTCCTCGGGAAAGTGCTCGAAGATCTCCCGGCGGAACATGTAGATGCCGCAGTTGCCGAGGTCGGAGAGCGCCTCCGCCGGCTGCGGCTTCTCCTGGAAGCCCTCGATGCGCCCGTCGGGCCCGTGGATCACGACCCCGTACTCGCGCGTGTCGGCGACCTTCTTGACCGCGAGCGTCGCGATCCCGTCGTGGGCGGCATGGCGCTCGCGCATCGCTCGCAGGTCGATGTCGGTGAGCGCGTCGCCGGAGATGATCAGGAAGGAATCGTCGTCTCCGCCGGTGAGGAACTCGGCGACGTTGCGGACGCCGCCGGCGGTGCCCAGCAGCTCCTCCTCCTCGCTGTAGCGGAGCTCGAGGCCGAGTTCGGAGCCGTCGCCGAAGCGGTCCCTGATCTTGTCGCCGAGATGGGAGAGGTTGGCGATCACCTCGGCGAAGCCCTGCCCGGCGAGCAGCTCGAGGATGTGCTCCATGACCGGCGTGTTCGCGACCGGAGCGAGCGGCTTCGGGGTCTCGAAGGTGAGCGGCCGAAGCCGCTTGCCGAGACCCGCGGCGAGGACCATCGCGCGCATTCGGGCGGCAGGCTAGTGGACGCGGCTCGGAGGCCGCTGAAGGACGAACAACAGCGGCGATGAAGGGGAGGGATCGGGTTGGCCCTGCTTGGCGCGATTGTGGCGCTATGCGAGACAAAGGCGCCAAATCGGGCCGTTTGACGCGTTTCGGGTTCATGTGACTCGAAAAGCGCCATCTACGCCCATTCCCACCCTTTTACTGCCGCCGTTAGCCAGCGCTTCCGTGCCCTTCTCGGCCGCCACCGGGCCGCTACTGTTTCGTGCTTCGCAAGCGACTCTCAACGACGGAGGACGCCGCTACAGATGGCAACTGCCACCCAGGACCACAAGGTCGCCGACCTCGGGCTCGCCGAGTTCGGCCGCAAGGAGATCACCCTCGCCGAGCACGAGATGCCCGGCCTGATGCGAACCCGCGAGGAGTTCGCCGGGTCCCAGCCGCTCAAGGGAGCGCGGATCACCGGCTCGCTTCACATGACGGTGCAGACCGCGGTCCTGATCGAGACCCTCGTCGCGCTCGGCGCCGAGGTGCGGTGGGCATCCTGCAACATCTTCTCGACCCAGGACCACGCCGCGGCCGCGATCGCCGCCGCCGGGATCCCCGTCTTCGCCTGGAAGGGCGAGACGCTCGAGGAGTACTGGTGGTGCACCGAGCAGGCTTTGACCTGGCCCGGCGGCGAGGGCCCGAACATGATCCTCGACGACGGCGGCGACGCGACGCTGCTCGTCCACAAGGGCGTCGAGTACGAGCGGGCGGGCGCCGTCCCCGACCCCGCCGGGGCCGACTCCGAGGAGCTCAAGATCGTCCTCGAGGCGCTCGAGCGCTCGCTCGAGTCCGACTCGGAGCGCTGGACCAAGATCGCCGGCGGGATCATGGGCGTCACCGAGGAGACCACGACCGGCGTCCTGCGGCTCTACCAGTTCGCCCAGTCGGGCGAGCTGCTCTTCCCCGCGATCAACGTCAACGACTCGGTCACCAAGTCCAAGTTCGACAACCTCTACGGCTGCCGGCACTCACTCGTCGACGGGATCAACCGCGCCACCGACGTGATGATCGGCGGCAAGGTGGCCGTGATCTGCGGCTACGGCGACGTGGGCAAGGGCTGCGCCGACTCGCTGCGCGGTCAGGGCGCTCGCGTCATCGTCACCGAGATCGATCCGATCTGCGCCCTGCAGGCGGCGATGGAGGGCTACGAGGTCCGCACCCTCGACGAGGTCGTGGAGACCGCCGACATCTTCGTCACCGCGACCGGCAACAAGGACGTCATCACCGCCGATCAGATGGCGCGGATGAAGCACCAGGCGATCGTCGGCAACATCGGCCACTTCGACAACGAGATCGACATCGCCGGGCTCGAGCGCGTTCCCGGGGTCGAGAAGGTCAACATCAAGCCGCAGGTCGACGAGTGGGTCTTCGCCGACGGGCACTCGATCATCGTGCTCTCCGAGGGCCGGCTGCTCAACCTCGGCAACGCCACCGGGCACCCGTCGTTCGTGATGTCGAACTCGTTCTCGAACCAGACGATCGCGCAGATCGAGCTGTTCACGAAGAACGACGAGTACGAGAAGCAGGTCTACGTCCTTCCCAAGCACCTCGACGAGAAGGTCGCCCGCCTGCACCTCGACGCGCTCGGCGTCAGCCTCACCGAGCTGAGCGCCGAGCAGGCCGCCTACCTCGGCGTGCCGGTCGAGGGCCCGTACAAGTCGGACCACTACCGCTACTAGCCCAGGTGCCTTCCAGGTCCTCGGCTACTCGTAGCTGAGCGCCTGGATCACGTCGAGCCGCGCCGCCCGGCGCGCGGGCAGTATCGAGGCGACCAGGCCCAGCGCGATCCCCGCGATCGCGACCAGGCCCATCGTCGCCACCGGCGGCCGGTACTCCACCCCGGGCACGCCCGAGGCGAGGCCCTGCAGCAGGGCGGCCCCGAGGCCGACGCCGACGGCGATCCCGAGCAGGGCGCCGATCAGGCCGATGACGACGCTCTCGGCCGCGACCTGCCGGCGAACCTGCCAGCGGGTCGAGCCGAGCGCGCGCAGGACGCCGATCTCGCGGGTGCGCTCGAGCACCGACATCGAGAGCGTGTTCACGATCCCGAACAGGCTGGCGAAGATCGCCACGCCGACGATCGCGTAGAAGATCCCGAACTGCTCGTTCACCCGCGCCTCGACCTCCGCCTTGACCTCCTCGTTCGAGAGCGCGACGAGGTTCGGATAGTCGTCGGCGAGGATGCGCTCGACGCGGCGCTCGAGCGCGGCACGGTCGCCGGGCGTCTTCGCCTTCAGGGCGAGCTCGGAGTCCGCGGTGACCCCGTACACCTCGCGCATCGTCGGTAGCGACATGCCGACGGTCTGGCCGCCGAAGATCACCGTCTCGACGATCCCGGCGACCCGCGTGGGCTCGGTGCCCGACGGGCCGTCGAGGGCGATCCGGTCCCCCACCTCGAGCCCGGTCTCGTCGGCGTGGCCCTCGCCGAGCGTGACCTGGCCGCCGGCGAGCCGGTCGAAGACCTCCCCGCGTGAGGCCCCACCCCCGTCGATCTCCGTGGTGTCGAGCTCCGCGTACTCGGGCAGCTCGAAGCCGAGCAGGAGCCCGTCGGAGCCGCGCTTGCCCTTCGGCGCCGGCAGGTTCTGCGAGAAGAGGATGCGCTCGCGAGCGAGCACCCCGGTCTCGGGCAGCTTCGCCAGCCGGTCGCCGACCTTTTGCGAGATCGTCTGCTGCGGGCCCTCGCCCGGCGAGAAGCCGGCGGGCCGGACCGAGAGGTCGCGGGCGAAGGCCCGGTCGAACTCGGACTCGATCGAGTCGAGGAAACTGGCGCCGAGGCTGTTGACCGCGACGACCAGCGCGAGCCCGATCATCAGCCCGGTCGCCGTCGCCGCCGTGCGGCCGGGGTCCGACCGGGCGGAGTCGGCGGCGAGCCGGCCCGCGACGGGTGAGATGCGCCGAAGCGGCCAGGCGAGCACGCGCACAAGGGGCACGATCACGAACGGCGCGATCATCGCGATCCCGAAGAAGATCGCGATCGTGCCGCTCATCCCGGCGGCGGCGACGAGCGGCGTGGTCTCGTCGGCGGCGCCGAGCCAGAAGGCGCCGCCGAGCCCGACGCCGATCAGGACGAGCCCGGCGATCGCGCGCCGCGCGCGCGGGCGCGAACGCAGGCCCTCGGTGCCGAGCACGGCGCGGATCGGCGAGGTCTTGCCCGCGCGCCGGGCGGGCAGGAGCGCCCCGAAGAACGCGGTGGCGAGCCCGCAGGCGAGCGCCGCCGCCGCGGGGAGCGCCGAGAAGGAGACGCCGCCGACCGGGAAGTCGAGGCCGTCGCGCATCAGCCGGACGAGGCCGATCGCGAGCAGGATGCCGAGGCCGAGGCCGAGCACGCAGCCGACCACCCCGAGCGCGAGCGCCTCGCGCAGCACGGCGCGGACGACCATCGGCCGGGTGGCGCCCAGCGTCCGCAGCATGCCGAGCTCGCGCGTGCGCTGGAGCACGGTCATGTTGAAGGCGTTGAAGATCAGAAAGCCCCCGACGAAGAGGGCCATCGCCGCGAAGAAGTAGAGGATCGCGTTGAACGCCTGGAGCTGGGACTCGACGTCGTCGGACTTCGCGTCCGGAGTGGCGATCCGCGCGCCCCTCTCCAGCTCCCCGCGCAGCTCGCGGCGCACCGAGGCGATCGTCTCGTCGCCGCCTTCGACGACGACGTCGATCTCGTCGTAGCCGCGGCCCTTGTCCATCAGGTCGCGAGCGCGGCCGATCGGGATCGTCGCGAAACCCTGTCCGCCGAAGTCCAGGCCCGTGGAGAACTGGAAGAGGCCGGTGACCTCGAAGCGGCGGGTGCCGGCGGGCGTGACGAGCCGGAGCCGGTCGCCGGCCTCGATGTCGTGGTCGGCCGCCCAGCTCTCCTGGACCATGATCTCGAGGCCGCGCCGGGGCCGGTGGCCGGAGGTCAGGTCCGTGTCCGTGAGGTCGGTGACGCCGGGCTCCTCGCCGACCACGTTGAGCTGGTCGGCGGGATCGGGCTTGGGCGGCTTCGGCGGCGGGGGAGCCTCGGGCGGGGGGGCGCCCGGCGGCAGGCCCTCGGGGACCGGCGGCGGCTCCGGCGCCGGCGGCGGCGGCTCGTACTTCGTGAAGACCGAGAAGACGTTCCCCTGCGCCTCGGCCACCCCGGCGGTCCGGCGCACCTGCCGAAGCGCGCGCTTCGGCAGGCTCGTCGACTCGCTGCCCGAGACGACCAGGTCGGCCTTGCCGTAGACCGAGTCGAAGAGGTCCGTGAACGTCCGCGAGATCGTCCCCGAGAGCGTGAGGACGCCGAAGATCATGCCCACGCCGAGCACGATCCCGGCCGCCGTGAGCAGCGCCCGCATGCGCCGGGCGCGGACCTGGCGCAGCGCGATCGAGCCGAAGGAGCGCACCGCGGCTCAGGCCCGGGGCGACTCGAGCGAGGCGAAGGTCTCGCTGACCCGCTGGGGGTCCCCGCCCTCGACCTCGCCGGCGATCCGGCCGTCGCGCAGGAAGACGACCCGTCCCGCGGTCGCGGCGGCTCCGGGGTCGTGCGTGACCATCACGATCGTGTGGCCCTCGGCCCGGTTGAGCTCGTCGAGCAGGCCGAGGATCTCGCCGCTCGAGCGCGAGTCGAGGTTGCCGGTGGGCTCGTCGGCGAGTACGAGCTCGGGCTCGAGCAGGAGCGCGCGGGCGATCGAGACCCGCTGCTGCTCACCGCCCGAGAGCTCCGCCGGGAGGTGGTCGCGGCGGGCGCCGAGCCCGACCCGGTCGAGCAGCTCGACCGCGCGGTTACGCGTGGCCTCGTCGCGGCGTCCGGCGATCAGCGCCGGCAGGACGACGTTCTCCTCGGCGGAGAGCGCCGGCAGGAGGTTGAAGAACTGGAAGACGAACCCGATCGTCTCGCGGCGAAGCAGGGTCAGTTCGCGCTCGCCCAGGCCTTCGAATCGCCGCCCGCCCAGCGCGATCGTGCCGCCGGTCGGCGTCTCGAGAGCGCCGAGCAGGTGCAGCAGCGTGCTCTTGCCCGAGCCCGACGGGCCCATGATCGCGACCATCTCGCCGCGCTCGATCCGCAACGAGACGCCGTCGAGCGCGCGCACCGCGGTCCCGCCCTCGCCGTAGACGCGGCGCAGGTCCTCGGTCTCGAGCGCCGCCGCGGCGGCGCTCACGGCCGCCCGAGGCGGTCCTTGAGCCTCTCGATCACCGCCACCGGCTCGGGGTCGACCCCGCGCAGCCCCGCCAGGGAGAGGGAGGTCAGGTCGCCGAGCATCACCGCCCAGAGCAGCCGCTCGGTGCGGCTCTCGCCTTCGGTCTCGATCCGGTGGACGGCTTGCGCCTGCGGCGAGATCAGCTCGGCGGTCAGTTCGAACCGCTGCCGCACCCGCGGGTGGTGGTCGCGGTCCTCGAGGAAGATCGCGCTGAACTCGCCGGCGCCGCCCGTCCCGGCGCCCTGCCAGCCGACGATCTCGTTGTGGTCGAGCTCCGGCATCGAGTGCGAGAAGGCGGGCCATTTCGAGTTCTCGTTGAACTGGCACTTCCAGCGGTACGCGACCGGCGCGGTCAGCCCGCACCCGCCGATCAGGGGAACGCTCCCCTCGATCGCCGCGGCGAGCTCGCCGGCCCGCTCGGTGAGCGCCTCGAGCCGGGACTCGAGGTGGGACGCGGCCGCGTCGATCTCCGTGCGGATCGAGGGCGCGACCCCGCAGTGCGCGGCGACCTCGGCCGCGACGCCGAACCCGTAGCCGACCGCGGCGCGCGGCTGCAGGCCGGCGGGAAGGCCGATCACCGGGACGCCGTCGGCGCGCGCCGCCTCGGCGAGGATGCCGCCGGTGGTCGCGGTGATCCTGGTGGCCCCGAGCGCCTCGGCCGCGGCGTAGCAGGCGACCGTCTCCTCGGTGGTGCCCGAGTAGCTCGAGCAGAAGACCGCGTGGTCCGCCGGGGTTGCGGAGGAGGGCGCGTAGCCGCGGACGGTCTCCATCGGCAGCGTCTGGCGGTCGCCGAACGCGGCCCGGGCGAGGTCGCCGCCGATCGCCGACCCGCCCATGCCGCAGACGACGAGCCCCCTGCAGTCGACCGGGTCGAGGTCCGCGGCGTCGAAGCGCCAGAGCGCGTCGCGCAGGTGCTCGGGCAACGCGCGCACCGCGTCGAGCTGGCCGCTCGGGTCGACGGCCTGGATCCTCTCGACGACGTTCACGCGTACTCCTCCGCCGGCTCGACCCGGCTACCCGCGGGGACGGTGGCGCCGGGGTCGATGGCCGCGCCCTGCCCGATCACGCAGCCCGGCTCGACCACGGCGCCGCCACCGACGCGTACGTTCGGGGCGAGGATCGCGCCGGCGACGCGTGCCCCCGGGTCGAGCTCGCAGCAGCGGTGCAGCACGGACTCGTGGACGAGCGCCCCCTCGCCGATCTCGCAGGCCGGCCCGAGCACGGCTCGCGGGCCGATCCGCGCGCCCGCGTCGACGCGGGCCCCGGCCTCGGCGAACACCGACTCGCCGAGCTTCACCCCGGGGTCGATCTCGGCGCCGGGGGCGACGAAGACGCCGCGCTCGTCGACCATCCGCCCGGGCTCGGTCTCGACCGCGTGCTCGAGGATGTCCCAGCTCGCCTGCAGGTAGCGCTCGGGCGTGCCGATGTCCATCCAGTAGCCCTCGAGCCGCTGCGCGTAGAGGCCGTCGCGGACGAGCCGCGGGAACACCTCGCGCTCGATCGAGAACTCCTCGCCCTCCGGGACCAGGTCGAGCACCGAGCGCTCGAGCACGTAGGCGCCGGCCGAGATCTCGTCGGTGTCGATCTCCGCCGGGTCGGGCTTCTCCAGGAACTCGGTGATCTCGCCGTCGGAGCGGCGGCGGACGAGCCCGTAGGCGCTGGGGTCGTCGACCGGGTAGAGCGCCAGGGTCGCCTTCGCGCCCGAGCGCTCGTGCCGGTCGATCAGCGCGCTCAGGTCGAGGTCGGTGAGGACGTCTCCGTTCAAAGCCAGGAAGCGCTCGTCGAGGTGCTCCTCCGCGTACTTGATCGCGCCCGCCGTGCCCCGGCGGTCGGGCTCCTCGACGTAGACGAGGCGCGGGCCCCCGGGGATCTCGTCGCCGAGCCCGTCGCGGATCCCGTGGGCCATGAACCCGATCGAGAGCACGACCTCGTCGACCCCGTGGCGGGCGAGCCAGTCGATCATGTAGCGGATGAAGGGCCGGTCGACGAGCGGGATGACCGGCTTCGGCGCGGTCCGCGTGAGCGGGCGCAGCCGCGTGCCCTCCCCGCCGACGAGGACGAGGGCCTGCATCAGGCTCGGCCGATCCCCTCGTAGGTGAAGCCGGCCGCCCGCATCGCCGCGGGGTCGAGGAAGTTGCGGCCGTCGATCACCAGCGGGTTCGCCATCTCGCCGGCCAGCTTCGCCCAGTCGAGCTCGGCGAACTGCGGCCACTCGGTGACGAGGATCGCCGCGTCCGCGTCCGCCAGGGCCTCCTCGGCGCTCGCGGTGAACTCGACCGACGGCAGCAGGTCGCGGGCGGCGCCCTCGGCGACGGGGTCGTAGCCGACCACAGCGGCGCCCTCGCCCTGCAGGCGGGCCGAGAGCACGAGGCTCGAGGCCTCGCGCATGTCGTCCGTGTCGGGCTTGAAGGCCAGGCCGAGCAGCGCGATCCGCCTGCCGACGAGCGACCCGAGGTGCTTCTCGAGCTTCCCGATCACCCGCCGCTTCTGCAGCTCGTTCACCTCGATCACCGAGTTCAGGAGCTGGAAGTGGTAGCCGCTGTTGCCGGCGAGCTGCTTGAGCGCCGAGACGTCCTTCGGAAAGCACGAGCCCCCGTAGCCGATCCCGGCGCGGAGGAAGCTCGGGCCGATGCGCTCGTCGAGGCCCATGCCGCGGGCGACCTCGGCGACGTCGGCGCCGACCTCCTCCGAGACGTTCGCGATCTCGTTGATGAAGCTGATCTTGGTCGCGAGGAAGGCGTTCGAGGCGAGCTTGATCATCTCGGCGCTGGCGACGTCGGTGCGGACGATCTCGCCGCCCAGCGGCTCGTAGGCCGCGGCAACGGCGTCGGCCGCCCACTCCGAGCCCTCGTCGGCGCCGATGACGACGCGGTCGGGATGCATGAAGTCCTCGACCGCCGTGCCCTCCTTGAGGAACTCGGGACAGGAGACGTAGGCGAGGTCGGGGACGTCGCGCTTGATCGTCCGGCCGGTGCCGGAAGGCACGGTGCTCTTCATCACCAGGGCGTGGTCGCCGTCGGCGCGGAGCTCGGCGACGACCGCCTGGACGCGCGAGAGGTCGGCGTCGCCCGAATAGGTCGGCGGGGTGTCCACGCAGCAGAACAGGAGACGCGCGGCGTCCATCACCTCGCCGATCTCGGTGGTGAAGTGAAGGCGCTCGGCGTTGCGCTCGATGAGCTCGGGCAGGCCGGGCTCGTGGATCGTCACCTCGCCGCGGCTGAGCGCGCCGATCTTCTCCGCGTTGACGTCGATCGCGTGCACGTCGTGGCCGAGCTCGGCGAAGCACGACGCCGTGACGATGCCGACCCAGCCGACGCCGACGACTCCGATCGGTTCTCTCTCGGCCATGTCCGTGGGATCAGCGCTCGGGGGAGAACGGCTTCATCGACTCGGCGACGGCGATCATCTGCTCCTCGCTGAGGCTGCCGGTCAGCGAGTTGGAGACCCAGTACGCCGCGTCCTTGGTCTTCCAGCCGACGACCTGGAGCTGGTTGCCCTCGTAGAACAGCAGGTACTCGCGGTCTCCGATCTTCCGGGTCTCGCTCGGGTTCTCCAGGATCGGCGCGCGCGTCCACTTGGTGCCCATCACCCCGTAGTACTCGGGGACGCCGAAGCTCGACTGCATCGAGAAGACCAGCTTGTAGGACGGGTAGTGCTCGCCGTCGTAGGTGTCGATCGAGTAGGCGCGCGAGTCCTCGGAATAGGACGAGCCCGGCACCAGCTGCACGGGGGCGTAGACCGGGATCCGAAGCCGGCCGTCGAACTCGAGCGCGTAGCGGGAGGCCGCGTCGGAGGCGTCGATCATGTCGATGCTCGGGGCGCCGCCGCCGTCTCCCCCACCTCCCGACTCGCCGCCACCGCCACCGCCACCGCCACCGCCATCGCCGTCGCCCGAGTCCCCGTCGTCGCCCTCGTCCTTGGCCGGCTGGTCGGCCGGGGCGGGCTTCTCGCCGAGGAACTGCTGGACGGCGAGCTCGATCTGGTCGTCGGAGGCGGTCACGTAGGCCGAATCCGGCCCGCCGATGTCGCCCTGGAACTCGATCCGCCGCACCGGCGCGTCGCGGAGCTCGATGAAGAGCTTCAGCGTGTCGAGCATCGCGATCGGGTTGTTGATGTCGGACGTCGTGTACTTGGTGAAGATGTCGATGAACTCCTTGCGCTTCTCGAAGAGGCGCTCGGGAGGCACCTTCTGGCGCGCCTCGCGCAGGAACGACTGCTGGCGAGCCGCCCGGACGAGGTCGTTGTCGTCGTGGCGGAAGCGCACGTACTGCAGCGCCTTGAACCCGCAGAGCTGCTGGTAGCCCGCGTCGATGTCGATCTCGGAGACCTTCTGGCTCTCGTCGAAGACGCCCTCGTTGGAGATGAAGTAGTCGCGGTCGACGTCCACGAAGACGCACTCGATCGCGTCCACGGCCTTCGCGAAGCCGCTGAAGTTGATGTTGACGACGTGGTTGATCTCGAGCCCGGTCAGGTCCTGGACGGTCTCGAGGGTCTTCTTCGGGCCGCCGACCGTGTAGGCCTCGTTCAGCTTGCCGACCCCGTAGCCGGGGATGTTGACCTTCAGGTCGCGGGGCAGCGAGAGCAGCGAGAGGACGTTCTTGTCAGCGTCGAGGCGGAGCAGCATCGTCGTGTCCGAGCGCCCCTTCTTCTCGATCTCGGGCCGGATGTCCGAGCCCAGGATCAGCACGGTCTGCGGCTCGCCGCCCTCGACGGTGGTGAGCACGTCCTGGACGCCCGGGAGCTTCGCCCCGATCGCCTCGGCGATGTCGTTCAGGTAGAGCAGGAGGCTCGCCGAGGTCGCCGTCGCCATCGAGAGCACGATCACGAACGACGCGGCGATGAAGCGCGGCCAGAGCCCGGCGCGAGGCGGCTTCTCCTCCTTGGCCACCGGCTTGACATCACGCGCGGCAGCGGCGCCGGCCGCGCCGGCGCGCCCGCCGGAATCGTCGGCTTCGGCAACGACGACGCCGGATGCCTCCTCAGCTTCGCGTCCGGCGGCATCCGGGTCCACCGCAGGTCGGCCTTCCTCGGGCGCCTCCCCTTCGGGCGCTTCCTCCGGCTTGGGCTCCGCGGCCGGCGGCTCCGCGGCTTCGGGCTCCTCCGCCGGCGGCTCTTCGGGCGGCGGCTCCTGCGACGGCGGCCCATCCTCCGGCGGCGGCTCTTCCTCCGGCGGCGGCCCCTCCGCCTCGAGCTCCTCGGAATCCGGCTCCTCGTAGCGGTGCGTGACCGGCTGCACCGAGTCGAACTCGTCGGAGATCGGCGCGAACTCGCGCGGGGCGAACTCCTCGGTCTCGCCCGAGGGCGGGGCGCCCGGCGCGGGCGGATCCTCGACCGGCTCGGGGGCGTCGGGGTCGGGCGGCTCCTCGACCGGCGGGGGGTGCTCGCCCTCGGCCTCGCCGGGCTCCTCGTCGGCGAGCGAGAACTCCTCGGTGATCCCTCGGCCCACGGCTTCGTCGGCCTCGTCGGCCTCCTCGTGGGAGCGGCGGCCGGCCCAGGTCGCGGGGGGAGGCAGCTCGGCGCCCTCTTCGCTCCCCTCCTCGTCGGGATGCTCCTCGCCGTCTCGGTCCTCGGGCCGATCCTCGCTCACCGCTCACCTCCCGCTTCGAGCCAGTTGGGGAGCTTGCGGATGAAGTCGGTCAGGGTGCGCCGGTAGCGCGCCAGCGACGAGATCGAGACCCACTCCTCTGGGCCGTGGTGCCCGTCGCCGAGCGGCCCGAACTCGACCGCCGGGATGCCGGCCCGCAGGAAGGAGACCGCGTCCGAGGAGCCGTCGCGCCCGACTCCCATCACCTCGCCCTCGGCGTGGGGGGCGGCCGCTTCGCCGAGCGAGCGCACGAACACCGAGTCGGGGTCCACCAGCGCCGGAGGGCGCCGGAACGTGGAGACCACCCGGGCGTCGTCCAGGGCCTCGACCGCCGCCAGGATCGTGTTCGGATCCTGCTCGGGCAGATGGCGGATGTCCACGTCGATCACGCAGGTGTCAGGCACCTTGTTGAGGGCATCGCCGCCCACGATCCGGCCGAGGTTGATCGATGGGCGGTCGAAGTGCTCCGAGCTCTCCTCGGCAAACGGTAGCGATTCGATTGCCCGGAATATCTCGTGGGCCTTCAGGATCGCGTTGTCGCCGAGCCACGGGGTCGCCCCGTGCGCGGCGCGGCCGCTCACCTCGAGCCTGATCGCGAGCACGCCCTTCGCCGCCAGGCCGATGTGCATATCGGTTGGTTCGCCGGTGATCGCGAAATCCCCCGTGAAGCCCTTCGCGACGAGCTGGTCGGAGCCGCGGTCCGACTCCTCCTCGGACTCCTCGTCCGGGACGAACGCGAGGCGGACGCGGACGTGCTGCTCGTCGCGGAGGTCGTTGAGGACGAGCATCATCGCCGCCACCGCGCCCTTCATGTCGTAGGCGCCGCGGCCGTAGAGCCGGTCCCCCTCCACGCGGGGCTCGAACTGCCCCTCGCGGCCGGGGACGACGTCGAGATGGCCGTGCAGCAGCACCGTGGGGCCCTCCTTCGGCCCGACCTCGGCGTAGGCGATGGGCAGGTCGCGGACCGCGACCTCGCGGGCCTCGATGTCGCGCGCCTCGAGCCAGCCCTTGACGAAGCCCGCGGCGAGCTTGATCCCCTCGGGCTTCGAGGAGTCGTAGGCGATCAGCCGCTCGGCAAGCGAGCGCTCGTCGGCGCCCGGGACGCTCACGGCCGCGGGCTAGCTGCCTTCGGCGATCGCCAGGAACGCCTCGGCTCGGGACTTCTCGCGCTCGGCCTGGTCGGCGGCGGCGCTGCCCTCCTCCGCCTCGGAGAGGCGGTCCTCCGCCTCCGAGATGCGATCGCGGAGCTCGCCGGCGTCGAGGTCGTCGGGCGAGATCGCCTCGGAGACCAGCACGGTCGCGCGGTTGGCGAAGACCTGGAGCCAGCCCTCCGCGGCGGCGTAGCGCTCGACGTCGCTGTCCGACTTGTGCAGGCGGAGCTCCGACGGGACGAGCCTCGCGAGCACCGGGACGTGGCGGGCGAGGATTCCGATCTCGCCGGTCTGGGTCTTCGTCGAGAGCTGCTGGAGCTCGCCGTCGAAGACCGGGCCCTCGGGGGTGAGGACGCGGGCGTGGAGCTTGTGCTCCTCGGCCATCTACTCCTCGCCGCTCTCGCCGTCGCCGTTCTCGCCGTCGCCGTCTCCGCCCTCGCCGTTCTCGCCGTCGCCGTCTCCGCCGTTCCCGGAGTCGCCGTCGCCGTCCTCCTCGGCCTTGGCGTCGGCGTCCTCCTTCTCGGCCTTCGTGCCCGATTCCTCGTCCTCGGTCTGGCCCTTGGCCTCCTCGACGACCTGGTCGATCGTGCCCTGCATGTAGAAGGCGCGCTCGGGGATGTCGTCGAGGTTGCCCTCGACGAGCTCCTTGAACCCGGACACCGTGTCGCTCACCGAGACGTACTCGCCGGAGCGGCCGGTGAAGGCCTCCGCGACGAAGAACGGCTGCGAGAGGAAGCGCTCGATCTTGCGAGCCCGGTTGACGAGGAGCTTGTCCTCGTCGGCGAGCTCGTCGATGCCGAGGATCGCGATGATGTCCTGGAGCTCCTTGTAGCGCTGCAGGACCTCCTGGACCTGCGTCGCCACCTGGTAGTGCTCGTCGCCCAGGATGTCGGGCTTGAGGATCGTCGAGCTCGAGTCGAGCGGGTCGACCGCCGGGTAGATCCCCTTCTCGGAGATCGCCCGCGAGAGCGCCGTGGTCGCGTTCAGGTGCGCGAACACCGACGCCGGTGCCGGGTCGGTGTAGTCGTCCGCGGGCACGTAGACGGCCTGGATCGAGGTCACCGAGCCCTTCTGGGTCGAGGTGATCCGCTCCTGGAGCTCGCCCATCTCGGTCTCGAGCGTGGGCTGGTATCCGACCGCCGAGGGCATCCGGCCGAGCAGCGCCGACACCTCGGAGCCCGCCTGGACGAAGCGGAAGATGTTGTCGATGAACAGGAGCACGTCCTGGCCGCCCTGCTCGCGGAAGTACTCGGCCATCGTCAGCCCGGAGAGGGCGACGCGCAGGCGCGCGCCCGGCGGCTCGTTCATCTGGCCGAAGACGAGCATCGTCTTGTCGATGACGCCCGACTCCTTCATCTCGAGCCAGAGGTCGTTGCCCTCGCGCGAGCGCTCCCCGACGCCGCAGAAGGCGGAGAGGCCCTCGTGCTCCTCGGCGATGTTGCGGATCAGCTCCTGGATCAGCACCGTCTTGCCGACGCCGGCGCCGCCGAACAGGCCGACCTTGCCGCCCTTGGCGTAGGGGGCGAGGAGATCGACGACCTTGATGCCGGTCTCGAGGATCTCCTGGGTAGGGGTCAGGTCCTCGACGTCGGGGGCGGAGCGGTGGATCGGCCAGCGCTCCTCGACCTCGACCGCGGGGCCCTCGTCGATCGGGTCGCCGAGCAGGTTGAAGATCCGGCCCAGGGTGGCCTCGCCGACCGGGACGGTGATCGAGTCGCCGGTGTCGACGACCTCGTCGCCGCGGCGAAGGCCGTCGGTCGAGTCCATCGCGACGGTCTTGACCCGGTCGTCGCCGAGGTGCTGCTGCACCTCGAGCACGAGCTCGGTCGCCTCGTCCGAGTCGCGGTCGGCCGCGCCCTTCTCCATCTTGACCTTGAGCGCCGAGTAGATCTCGGGCAGCTCGTCGGGGAAGGATACGTCGACGACGACGCCGGTGACCTGCTCGACGCGCCCGACGTTGGCGCCTCCGTTCGAGCCGTTCCGGCTCTCGTTTCCGTTCTCTTCAGCCATTCGCTTAGTTCAGTCCTTTCAGGGTCAGCCGAGCGCCTCAGCGCCGCCTACGACTTCCAAGATCTCCTGCGTGATCTCCGCCTGACGCACCCGGTTCATCTCCAGGGTCAGGTCGCCGATCATGTCCTGCGCGTTCTCGGCCGCGTTGCGCATCGCCGTCATCCGCGAGCCGTGCTCCGAAGCGGTCGACTCGAGCAGGGCTCGGAAGACCGAAAGGTCGACGTACTCGCGGAAGAGCTGGGGAAGGAGGAGCTCGGGGTCCGGCTCGTAGACCCAGAGCGCCTTCGCGTGGGCCTCGGCGAGCTCGGGGTCCTCGGGCTCCTCGGGCTCGGGGATGCCTTCGCCGAAGACCTCGGCCTCCTGCAGGGGCAGGAGGGTCTGCCGGCGCACGTACTGGGTGAGCGGTGAGACGTAGCGGTTGTAGATCAGCTCGACGCGGTCGAACTCCTCGTCCATGTAGGCGGTGCTCAGGTCCTCGCCGATCTCGCGCGCGTTCGCGAACGCGGGCCGGTCCGTGAAGCCGACGTAGGACTTCGTCACCGGCTCGCCGCGGAAGCTCATCGTCGAGTTGCCGCGGCGGCCGACCAGCGAGAAGCTGACGTCGGCGCCGTCGCCCTCGAACTCGCGCTTCAGCTCGATCCCGGCGCGGATGATCTGCGCGTTGAACGAGCCGGCGAGTCCGCGGTCCCCCGTGACCAGCAGGATGCCGACCTTGTCGAGCTGCTCGCGCTCCTCGAGCACGGGGATGTCGGGCATCGTGCCCGCCGCCTCGGAGACCTGGCGGGTCATCTTCCGCAGGGCCTGGGCGTATGGCCGCAGGTGCTCGATCCGCTCCTCGGCCCGGCGCAGGCGTGCCGCCGCGACCATCTCCATCGCCCGGGTGATCTTGTGGATGTTCTTCACGGACGAGATCCGGTTCTTGACTTCCTTGCGGGTGGCCATGGGCTGGGGTGGCGCGGCGGCGCCGCCTAGGCGGCGACTTCCTCCTCGGCCTTCTCGACGGTCTTCTCGGCCTGCTCGCCCTCCGCCTCGGCCTCGCGCTCGGCCTTCTCTTCATCCTCGGTGCGGCCGGAGCGCGAGCGCTCGGACTCGTCCTTCACGCGGTCGGACTCGCCCTCCTCGAGGGGCTGGCCGTCCTCGTCGAAGTCGGGGCCGAAGTCGTCGACCATCTCGCCGATCGACTCGCCGAGCTTCTCGAGGTCCTCGTCGGAGAGCTTGCCGTCCTCGTTTACCTGGTCCATCAGGTCCGACTGCTCGGACTTCAAGCGGCCGAGCAGGTCCTCGAGGAAGTCGGAGACCCGGTCGACCTTGATCCGGTCGAGGTAGCCGCCCGTCCCCGCGTAGATCGAGGCCACCTGCTCGGCGACCGAGAGCGGGCTGCGCTCGTTCTGGTTCAGCATCTCGACCAGGCGCTCGCCTCGGGCGAGCGTCTTCTGGGTCTCCGGGTCGAGCTCCGAGCCGAACTGCGCGAACGCCTCGAGCTCGCGGTACTGGGACAGCTCGAGGCGGAGCTTGCCGGCGACCTTCTTCATCGCCTTCGTCTGCGCGTTGCCGCCGACCCGGGAGACCGAGATGCCGACGTTGATCGCCGGCCGGACGCCGGAGAAGAACAGGTCGGACTCGAGGAAGATCTGCCCGTCGGTGATCGAGATCACGTTGGTCGGGATGTAGGCGGACACGTCGGAGGCCTGGGTCTCGATGATCGGCAGCGCCGTCAGCGAGCCGCCGCCGAGGTCCTCGTTCAGCTTGACCGCGCGCTCAAGCAGGCGCGAGTGCAGGTAGAAGACGTCTCCGGGGTACGCTTCGCGGCCGGGGGGGCGGCGCAGGAGCAGCGACATCTGCCGGTACGCGTAGGCGTGCTTGGTGAGGTCGTCGTAGATGCAGAGCGCGGCCTTCCCGTTGTAGAGGAAGTGCTCGCCCATCGCGCACCCGGCGTAGGGCGCCATGTACTTGATCGGCGCGGCCTCGTCGGCGGAGGCGGCGACGATGATCGTGTTGTCGAGCGCGCCGGCCTCGTCGAGGATCTCCTTGACCTGGACCACGGTCGCCATGCGCTGGCCGATCGCGACGTAGATGCAGATCAGGTCCTTGTCCTTGTTGTTGATGATCGTGTCGAGCCCGATCGCCGTCTTACCGGTCTGGCGGTCGCCGATGATCAGCTCGCGCTGGCCGCGGCCGATCGGGATCATCGAGTCGATCGCCTTCAGGCCGGTCTGCATCGGCTCCTCGACCGGCTGGCGCTGGACCACGCCGGGGGCCTTGAACTCGGCCGGGCGGGTCTCGGAGGTCGAGATCTCGCCCTTGTCGTCGAGCGGGCGGCCGAGCGGATCGACGATCCGGCCGAGCAGCTCCTCGCCGACCGGGATCTCGAGCAGGCGGCCGGTGCGCTTCACCGTGTCGCCCTCGACGACCTTTTCCCACTCGCCGAAGAGCACGGCGCCGACGTTGTCGGCCTCGAGGCTCAGCGCGAGCCCGGTGACGTCGTGCGGCAGCTCGAGCATCTCGAGCGACATGCAGTTGTCGAGCCCGTGCACGCGGGCGATGCCGTCGGCGACCGAGAGCACGGTGCCGACCTCGGAGAGGTCCGCTGCATCGGTCTCCAGCCCCTCGATCCGCTGGCGCAGGATCTTCGCAATCTCGTCCGGCTTAATCTCCATTTTGGTTCAGGTCTCCTTGGTCGCGGACGCTGCAAACCGGCGCATCTCGCGGTCCTCGGCCCACGACCTGCTTGGTTTTTGCGTCCGTTCGATTCACGCTCATATGCCGCTATGCGGCCCGGGCGATCTCCCGCCTCATCTTTTCCAGCTTGTTCCTGAGGCTCGCGTCGAGGACGACGTTGCCGACGCGCAGCACGAGGCCGCCGAGCACGTTCTCGTCGACGGTCGAGCTGAGCTCGACCCGGCGCCCGGTCTGCTTCTCGATCTCGTCGCCGACCCGCTTCACGACGCGCTCGTCGAGCTCGATCGCGCTGGTCACGTTGACCTCGAGGCGCTTCGTCTCCTCGGCGTAGAGCTCCTCGAACTTGTCGCGGATGCGGAAGATGGCCGGCATGCGGTGCTTTTCGACGAGCAGCTCGAGGAAGTTGACGAGCTCATCGTCGGCGCCGCTGATCGCGTTCTGGAGCCCCTCGATCTTCTCCGCCGAGGAGAAGTAGGGGCTGAAGAGGAACGCCTGCAGGTCGCGGTCGCCGTCGACCGCGTCGGCGAACTCCGCGAGCTGCTCGCGGATCGCGTCGAGCTTGTCGCGGTCGCGGGCGGACTCGAAGAGCGCCTCGGCGTATACGCGCCCGATCTCCTCCACTACGAGTCGCCCCGATCCTGCCCGCCGCCCGTCGCCTGGCCGGCGAGCGAGGAGAAGTCGACCTCGGCGAGCGCCTCCTCGACGAGGCGCTTCTGGTCTGAGTCGGAGAGCGACTTGCGGGTCACCTTCTCGGTCGCGAGCACGGTCAGGTCGGCGACCTCCTTGCGGATCTGCTCGAGCGAGCGGCGCGTCTCGGCGTCGATGTCGCGGCGGGCCGCGGCGACGAGCTCCTCGCGCTTCGACTTGCCCTCCTCGGTGGCCTCGCGTTCGAGGTTCTCCGCCGCCTTGCGGGCGCGGGCGGTGATGTCGTCTGCCTGCTCGCGGGCCTCGCGCAGCCGCTCGCGGTACTCGGCGAGCAGCTTGTCGGCCTCTTCGCGCTGCTGCTCGGACGCCTCGATGTTCTCGCGGACCGCGTTGGCGCGCTTCTCGAGCGCCTCGCCGATCCGCGGCAACGCTGCGCGCTTGAGCACGAACATGGTCACGCCGAAGGCGATCAGCGTCCAGATCATCAGCCCGAGGCCGGGCGAGACCAGGAAGCTGCCACCCTCGTCTTCCGAGGCCGCCACGAGGAGCGGCGCGATGTCGCCGAGACCCTCCACGTCTCTAGAGGAAGAACGCGATCAGCGCGAAGATGAAGGTGTAGAAGGCGACCGCCTCGGTCAGCGCGAAGCCGAGCCAGCGGATCGACTGCAGCTCGTCCTTCAGCTCGGGCTGGCGGGCGACGGACTCGATCTCCTTGCCGAAGATGATCCCGATCCCGATCCCGGCTCCGATCGAGCCGAGGCCGGCTCCGATGCCGAGCGCGATCGACTTCAGGCCGTCGTCGGTGACGCCCGATGCCGCCTGAGCGATCGGAAGCAATAGGTCTTCCATCTCGTTACTCCTTTTCTTTGATTGAAAGCATCTGAAATGCCGCTTAATGGGCCTCGCCGGTGGCGCCGCCAATATAGATCGCGGTCAGCGTCGAGAAGATGAATGCCTGCAGCGTCGCGACGATGCCGATCTCGAAGACGAAGAAGGCGAACGCCATCGGGAACGTCAGGACGCCGAGCGCGGCGAACCCGAGCAGGACCGCGAGCCCGCCGGCCATGAACAGGATCAGCAGGTGGCCGGCGAGGACGTTGGCGAAAAGTCGGACCGAGAGCGAGATCACCCGCACCATGTGCGAGACGACCTCGATCATGAAGATCGCTCCCCGGCCGAAGACGTTCATCGATTCGAGTCCCGGGGGCAGCCAGCTCGCGAAGTACTTACCGACGCCCTGGGCGCGGATGCCCTCGACGTGGTAGGCGATCACCGAGACGATCGCCAGTACCAGGGGGATCGAGATGTTGGCGGTGGCCGCGTAGATCGCGAAGCTCGGGATCTCGAGGCCGAAGACGTCGATCGTGTGCTCGGTGTTGGTCGGCAGCGGGATGTAGCCGAGCATGTTCGAGAACCAGATGAAGAAGAAGAGCGCCGCGAGATAGGGGAACCACTTCCTGGCCAGCTTCTCCTCGGGGATGTTGCCGGCGATGTCGCGGGTCAGGTCGTAGGAGAGCTCGACCGCCATCTGCACCCTGTTCGGCTCGCGCTGCATGCGATTGGCGATGTAGGTCATCGTCCCGATCGTCGCGAGGCTGGCGAGGAACAGGTAGAGGACGGCCTTGTTGATCGACATGTCGGCGAAGCCGAGGTCGAGGCTGATCCAGGGATCGAGCAGGAACTCGTTCTGGGGCAGGAAGTCCTCGTTCTTGCCCTCGTTGCCGAAGATCACGACGAACGCGATCGTGATCAGGAAGTAGAGCGCGAACGCGGTCAGGACCTTGAGCTTGCGGCTCATCTCGCCTCCTCCCGGCTCGCGGCGGAGAGGCGGACGAGCGCCTCGCCGGCGAGGTTGGCGGTGACCAGGGCCGCGGCGAGGACCGCGGCCGCGAGACCGGTGTCGTCGTCGCTGAGCAAGCCGACGAGGAGGATCGCGACCGTCAGGAGCCAGAGCCGGGCGATGAACGAGCCCGCGATCAGGCGGAGCGCCGAGAACCGGCCGGGCACGCTCGCCATCCGCGTGCCCGCCCAATGCTGGATCGCCCGCTGGACGAGCCAGGCGGCGCCGATCGCGAGGTAGGCGGCGATCGGCAGGCCGGCGATCAGGAAGACCGGCAGCGCCACCGCGAGCAGGATGAGGTCCGCGTAGCGGGCGACCAGGGCGAGACGGCCGCCGTCGGCGCCGCTAGCGGGTTCTAAAGCGAGCGTAGACAAGTCCGAGCCCCACGAAGACGCCGATGAACAGGCCGGCCACCCCTGCCGGGACGGCGAGATCCACAAACGAGCCGATCCCGTACCCGACGGCACCGAGCAGGACCATCGACCCGATCAAGAGAAAGCCCGCGGCGGAGCCGTCCCCGCTCATCGCGCGGCCATCTCGAGCCGGGGGTTTCCTGATCGTCGGATGCCAATGGGTTCCGTAGGGAAAGGGAGAGCGGTCGGGGAAAAAAATGGCCGGCGGCGGAAACCCCCTGGGCTCCCGCAGCCGACGTCGAACAACGGCTCAAGCCTAGCCGAAAGTCGGCTTATGGAACCTCACCTCGGAGGTAATGTCGAGCGCTACAAAGTCGCTCGCCGTCGCCGGCCCGCGGGTGCGCCTAGCCGGGCGGAGGGCGCGCCTCGAGCTCGCCGGTGTCGGGATCGATCGCGCGCACCTCGCCGGTGCCGGGGTCGACCGCCTCGAAGGTGCCCGTCTCGAGCTCGCGGACGACGCCGCGGTCGACCTCCTCCGCGGGCAGCACGACGCCGGCGGCGCCGAGGCTGCGGACCCGGAAGCGGCGCAGCTTGAGGATCTCGAGCACGATCACGAGGTAGACGCTCGCCGCGAGCGCCGCGAGCCCGCAGAGCAGGATCACGACCGTCCAGGCGGCGTCGAAGTTGCCGTGGTCGTCGGAGTACGGGACGAAGCGCAGCGCGAGCGCCATCCCGGCGAGCACGATCGCCCACCCATAGAGGTACGCGAGGGTGCGGCGCTGCGAGAAGCCGATCGCCGCCATGCGGTGGTGGAAGTGCCAGGTGTCGGCCTGGTAGATCGGCTGGCGGTACTTGAGCCGCTTGGCGATCACGAAGCTGGAGTCGAGGATCGGGATCGCCAGCACGACGAGCGGGAAGAAGAGGGCGACCACCGCGTTGGTCTTGAGCGCCCCCTGGATCGCCACGCAGGCGAGCAGGAAGCCGAGCAGGTTGGAGCCCGTATCGCCCATGAAGCTCGAGGCGGGCGGGAAGCCGTGGCGGAGGAAGCCGAGCGCGCCGCCCGCGGTGAGCGCGGCGAGCACGGCGGCGCCGGGGCGGTCGAGCGAGAGCGCGATCACCGCCAGGGTGACGCCGGAGATCACGCACACCCCGGCCGCGAGCCCGTCCATGCCGTCGATGAAGTTGATGATGTTGACGACCGCGACGATCCCGATCACGGTGAGCACGAAGGCGACGTCGACCTCGCCGACGAGCGGCGCGTCGAAGAGGTTCACCGAGCCCGGCTCGAGGCGCCCGAGGAACGGCAGCGTGAAGGCGCCGGCCTTGACCCCCGCCTGGACGGGGATGATCGCGGCGATCACCTGGCCGGCGAGCTTCGGCGCCGCCGGTAGCTCGTAGACGTCGTCGAGCACGCCGAACGCCGCGATCACCGTGGCGCCGGCGAGGATCGCCGCGGTCTGGTCGCCGCCCTGCATCCAGAGCACCCCGGAGACCAGCACCCCGGCGAGGATCGCGAGCCCGCCGAGCTTCGGCGTCGGGGTCACGTGCAGGCTGCGCTCGCGGGGGACGTCGATCGCGCCGATCTTGTGGGCGAGCTTCTCGGTCAGGGGCACGAGCAGCCAGGCGACGACCGCCGCCACGGCGAAGGCCAAGAGGACCTGGATCGATTCGGGGCGGCCGTCTACGAGCATGCTGCGAGGATCGCGTCCACGAGGACCTGAGGATCGCGGGGGGTGCGGACGCCGGGGACGCCCTCGCGCTTGCGCAGCTCGATCGCGGCCGGGTCCCCGAGCGGCCGCAGGAGCCCGTCGGCGATCAGGCGCTCGTCGACGGCGCCCATCGCACCGGTGAAGATCGTGTACACGGGCGTTCCGAGGGCGACCGCCTCGCGGTTCATCGTGCCGCCCGCGCTGACGACGAGGTCGGCGAATGCGATCAGGCTCTGGGCGTCGATCGCCCGCTCGGGCACGACCAGGGAGGGCTCGGAGCGGGCGAGCGCCGCGGCGCGCTGGCGCTCGGTGCGCGAGACCACGACCGCCACCGCGGCCGGGTCGGCGGCGATCCGGTCGAGGACGCGCTCGTAGAGCGGGTTGTCCGCGTGATAGGCCGAGGTCTCGGGCGGGGGGCGGACGACCGCGAGCACGCGCGCGTCGGCGGCGCGGTCGGGGGAGATCCCGAGGCCCGGGAGCCCGAGCTCGTCGATGACCTCGGCGCTGGGCTCGAAGCCCGCGAGGTAGTAGTCCTCCTTGAGGCCGGGGTAGCGGAAGACCTTGGACGGCTTCGCCCCGGCGCGCTCGAGGGCCTCGAGGGGGATCGCGTCGGGCACGAGCACGCGGCGGGCGATCCGCCAGCTCACCCGGCGCTGCAGGCCGGCGTGCTCGTAGTCCTGCATCTGGACCGTCGGGATCCTCAGCAGGGCGCCGACGACGGCGATGTCCACCGAACCGTGGGCGAGGCCGAGGTCGAAGCGCCGCGGGCGCGCCCAGCGCGCGAGCGCGGCGCTGCGGCCGGCGACGGCGAGCGCCTTCGCCGCCGTGCCGGCTCCCGCGTGGCGGCCGACGACCTCGTACGGGAGGCCGAGGCGGTCGAGGATCCCGGTCGTCTGCCCGTACTCCCGGGTGGTGATCGCGACCTCGTGGCCGTCGCGCTCGAGCGCCTCGGCGATCGGGCGCAGGACGAGCGGGTGCGCCGCCGCCGTGCAGTCGACCCAGACCCTCATCGGCGCGGTGTCCTACTGGATCGGGCTATTGCGCCGCAACCATTCAGCGAGAAGGGGATCAACGATCTTATGGTCACCATTTCCCCGGGCGACGAGCCCCCTGGACCTGAGCCTGTCGACCGCTCGGGTGGCCGCGCTCTCGTCGGTTAGGCCGTAGGTCTTCGCCGTCTTGCGACTTCCGGGAGACTCGCCGGCGCCGATCAAGAAGAGCGCTCGCGCCTCATTGACCTCGGCGTCGTCCCCCCCGAGCAGCTTGTCGACCACTTGCGCGACCTGGTCTTCGCTCGAGACGAGCTCCTCGTAGGTCTCGTCGACGAGATCGACGTCGACCTCTTCGCCGTCGTCGGCGGCCTCCCAGACGTTCCACGCCAGCTGCTGGGTTCGCTTGGGGTGATTCGAGCCAAGCCGAACGAGATGTTCGGCGGCTTCGTCTTGGATCGGCCGGCCACCCGACTCGAAGCGGAACTGGATGTACTCCACGAACTCGTCGAACGGAAGGTCCGGAAGATCCATGTCGTGGGCTTGGTCCCAGATCGGCTCCGTATCCGTCTTGAGCATCAACTGCAGTCGCTCTCTCAGGCTGCCGGTGAACAAGAGCGAAACGTGACCGGCGTGCTCGGGCCCCATCAGCGCCGATCGGATCTGACTCAGGGGCTCGCCGGGGCAGTTGTTGAGTCGCTGGAATTCGTCGAAGGCGATCACCAAATGCTCGGAGACCTTCGGCAGGGCCGCCAGCTGGGATCTCAGGATGACTTCGTCATTGAGGTCGGTACCGCGGGTCTTGACGCCCGCTTTGAAAACGCCGAGGTTGATGCCGATCTCTTTCTCGAGGTCTCGGAACGCGTTCGTCGCTCTTCGACGCAGTCGTTTGTCGGGGTGTGCGCCGAGCGCCGCGCTGACGACCCCGACGAACGCCGGGATGCTGATCGCCGTGCGCAGGTCCACGATGATCATCGACCAGGGCGGCGCGTCGGGGCCGTGGTCTCGTGCGAGCTCTTCGGCCTCCTCGAGGAGGAAGCTCGACTTTCCGGTCCCCCTCGGCCCGAAGAGGGAGACGTGCGTTCCGCCCTTCAAGGTGAGGGCCACTTGCTCGGTGAAGGCCCGTCGTGGAACCGCGTTGTCGATTTGCACGACGTCGGTCCAGGTGAATGGGTTCAGGGCTCTGGGCATCTCCACTCCCGCGCACACGGGCTCGGCCGAAAGAATATACGGGTTTCACGAGGGAATCGCTACGGGTTAGACGAGGATCTTGCTACGGGTTCGACGAGGATCGTAATCCCGGCGTCGCCAGAAACACGGAAAACGCCCTACCGCTCCCCCAGCGCGGCCTCGACCTCGGCGCGGATCCCCTCGGCGCGGGCGGAGAGCGGGAAGCGCTCGAGCACCCGCGCGCGGGCGGCGAATCCCCGCTCGGGCCAGAGCCCGATCGCCTCGCGGACCCCGGCAGCGATGTCGCCGGCGTCGACCGCGGGGATCGTCACGCCGGTGTCGCCGACGACCTCGGGGAGGGCGCCGGCGTCGGTGACGACCGGCACGCAGCCGGCGAGCATCGCCTCGGCGACGGCGAGCCCGAAGCCCTCGTGCCACGAAGCCTGGACGTAGACGCCGGCGCGCCGGAACTCGGCGTCGAGCTCGGCGTCGGAGAGGTAGCCGGTGAAGGTGACGTTGTCGGAGGCGAGCGCGCGCAGGCGATCGATGGCGTCCCCCTCCCAGCCGCCGGCAAGGACGAACTCGACGTCGGGGAGCTCGCGCGCCGCCTCGACGAAGGCGCGGTGGCCCTTGCGCTCGAGGTTCCAGGCGTGCACCGCGCCGACCGTGAGCGCGACGCGCCCGTCGCCCTCGGGCTCGCCGGCCGGCTCGCCGAACCGGTCGGCGAGGCCGTGGTGGACGACGCGCACCCGCTCGGGCGGGATCCCGAGGTTGCGCTCGATCTCGCCCTCGAGGTAGTTCGAGTTGGTGATCAGGCGGTCCGCGCGGGCGATCGCGAGCCGCGCTCGCAGGCCGCGGATCCGGTCCTGCTGGTTGCCGTAGTTGATCTCGGGCACGGCGGCCGTGTCGAAGCCGCCGATGATCAGCACCGTCGGCTTTCGCAGCAGCTTCGCGCCGGTGAGCGCGGCGAGGGTGTGCCAGGAGGCGAACCAGCCGAAGACGACGTCGCAGCGGCGGAGCTTCGCGTGCAGCTCGCGCGGGCGGGGAAGCGGCCCGTCCTGGAAGTACTCCTCGACGTCGTAGCGCTCCCGGAGGGCCTCCAGGTCGATCCTGGTGAAGGTGTTGCGGCGGCTGTAGACGTAGAGGACGCGGGCCACGGACGTGGGCGCCCCTTCGCGCGGATCCCCGCTAGACCGCCGCCGCGGAGAGCTGGGGGTAGAGCGGGAAGCGGTCCATGAGCGCCCGGGTACGCTCGGCGAGCGACTCGCGCTCGGAGTCGAAGCGGTCCGAGAGGGCCGCGCAGGTCACCTGCGCGATCTCGCGCATCTCGTCCTCCCCCATCCCGCGCGTGGTGAGGGCGGGCGTGCCGATCCGCAGGCCCGAGGGGTTCATCGGCGGGCGCTCGTCGAACGGGATCGCGTTGAAGTTGACGGTGATGCCGACGTCGGCGAGTCGCTGCTCGGCGGTCTTGCCGTCGAGGCCGGTCGGGGTGAGGTCGACGAGCACGAGGTGGACGTCGGTGCCGCCGGTGAGGACGTCGACGCCGCCCTCGATCAGCTCGGCGGCGAACGCCTTCGCGTTCGCGACGGTCCGGCGCTGGCGCTCGCGGAATGGCTCCGAGGCCGCGATCCCGAGCGCGACCGCCTTCGCCGCGATCACGTGCATGAGCGGGCCGCCCTGCTGGCCGGGAAAGACCGAGCGGTCGACGTCCTTCTGGAGCTCTGAGCGGCAGAGGATCATGCCGCTGCGCGGGCCGCAGAGCGTCTTGTGGATCGTCGTCGTGACGATGTCGGCGTGCGGGACCGGGCTCGGGTGCTCGCCGGCGGCGACGAGTCCGGCGAAGTGGGCCATGTCGACGAACAGCCTGGCGCCCACGGAGTCGGCGATCTCGCGGAAGGCCGCGAAGTCGAGGTGCCGGGGGTAGGCCGACCAGCCGGCGACGATCACGTTCGGCTCGTGCTCGCGGGCGAGCCGCTCGACCTCCTCCATGTCGCAGCGCAGGTCCTCGCGGCGCACGTGGTAGGGGACGACGTTGTAGAGGCGGCCCGAGACGTTCAGCTTCATCCCGTGGGTGAGGTGGCCGCCGTGGTCGAGCGCCATCCCCATGATCGTGTCGCCGGGCTCGATCATCGCCATGTAGGCGGCGTTGTTGGCCTGCGCGCCCGAGTGCGGCTGCACGTTCGCGTGCTCGGCGCCGAAGAGCTCCTTGGCGCGGTCGATCGCGAGCTGCTCGGCGACGTCGACCTCCTCGCAGCCGCCGTAGTAGCGGCGCCCCGGGTAGCCCTCCGCGTACTTGTTCGTGAGCACCGAGCCGGTCGCGTCGAGGACGGCCTGGGGGACGAAGTTCTCGGAGGCGATCATCTCCAGGGTGCCCTGCTGGCGCGCGAGCTCGCGGTCCAGCACCCGGGCGATCTCGGGATCGAGCTCGGCGAGGGGAGCGGTCTGGAAGTCGTCGGGGAGGTCGGTCATCGGCGCCGTAGGTTGACAGAGGTTACGGCGCGAAGCCCGATGCCCTCAGGACCGAAGCGGAAAGGGCTCGTCCTCGACGATCCTGCCGGCGGAAGGACGCCCGTGCCTGCGCTCGAGGTCGCTCGCCGTGTCCTTCGAGATCGGGCGCGCCGTGATCGTGAGCGTGCTCGTCCCGGACTCGGTGTGGAGCTGGTGCGGGTCCCCGGTCGCGTGCTCGGGTCCGTGCGCGACCTCGTCGACGATCTGCTGCCTGAAGGCCTTCTCCTTGCGACTCGGCTTCCTCGACCCCGTCGACCCCGGCCGCCGTGGTCTGCCCGGGCCGCTTGCGCTCCTCGCCGTAGGTGGCGTCGAACTCGCCGGCCGACTCGATCGTGACCTCGAAGCGATGGGTCTCCTGGCCTGTCCGGCGGCCGCGGCGGCCGCGGGCGCGAGCGGGCACGCGACCGCAGGCGCCGCCGTGCAAGTCGTCACCCGTGACCCCGGTCCCCGGATGGCGCCGACGATACCTTCGGGGAGGTGATTGTCGAGCTGGAGAAGCAAGGCGCCGCGGCGGCGCGCGAGGCGCTCGAGCGCGTGGTCGGCGAGGGCGGGGTCGCGCTTTTCCCCGCCGACGGCCTCTACGGGCTCGCCTGCGACCCGCTGAACGCGGACGCGATCGACCGGATCCACGAGCTCAAGGGGCGCGACGACGGCAAGCCCTCGGCGATCATGTACTTCACGCCGCTCGTCATGCGCGAGCTGCTCGGCGGGTTCGGGCCGCGCACCGCGGAGGCGGCGGGGCGGCTCCTCCCCGGCCCGGTGACGCTCGTCGTCGCCAACCCCGACCGCCGCTACCCGCTCGCCAGCCGCGACGACCCCGAGCGGCTCGGCGTACGCCTGATCGGCGGGCCGCTCGCCGGCGCGCGGCTAGCGGTGCTCCAGACCTCGGCGAACCGCAGCGGCGAGCCTCCCCCCTCCCGCTTCGCCGACGTCGACGACGCGATCCTCGCCGGCGCCGACCTCGCGATCGACGGCGGCCGGCTGGCCGGCAGGCCCTCGACGGTCGTCGACCTGAGCGAGATCGACACCGGCGGCGACTGGGCCGTGCTGCGCGAGGGCGCCCTCGACCGAGTCGAGCTCGAGCGGATCCTCGCCGGCGTCTAGAGCGACCTGTCCCTTTGGGGTCAGACCCCTCAGGTCAGAGCTCGCAGGCGAGGAACGTCGCGATCGCGTCCGCGTCGGTGCAGGTGTCGGTGCCGAGGCCGCCGTCGATGGAGTCGTTGCCGTCACCGCCCTCGAGCGCGTCGTCGTCGGCGTCGCCGAAGAGGGCGTCGTCGCCGGGGCCGCCGGCGATGTCGTCGTTCCCGTCACCGCCGTGGACCGTGTCGGCCTCGTCGGCGCCGCGGACCCGGTCCGCGCCGTCGCCGGCGTCGATCTCGTCGCCGGCGCTGCTGCCGGCGTCGCCCTCGATCTCGTCGTCTCCCTCGCCGCCCTTGATCACGTCGGCCGAGGAGTCGTTCTTGTAGCCGTCGCCGTCGAGGCGGTCGTCGCCGTCCCCGCCGGAGAGCTTCTCGCCGCCGAGCAGCCTGTCGGCGCCGTCGCCACCGATCAGCCTGTCCCCGACCTCGCCGCGGCGACCGTCGAGGAAGTCGTCGCCGGTGCCGCCGACGATCTTGTCGCCGTCGTTGTAGCCGTGGAGCTCGTCGTCGCCCTCGCCGCCGTCGAGCTTGTCGTCGTCGTTGCCGGTGTCGACGGTGTCGTCGCCGTTGCCGCTGCAGACGAGGTCCTCGCCGTTGCCGGCGGCGACCGTGTCCTTGCCCTTGCCGGTGAAGATCACGTCGTCGCCGTTCGTGCCCTGGACGTGGTCGTTGCCCGGCCCGCGCACGATCGTCGGCTGCTTGCCGAAGCAGGTGGCGGCGCTCGCTCCGGCGCTCGCCACCGCGGCGAGGCCCACGAGGGCGACGGCCGCGAAGAGGGCGATGCGGGCGGCGAACGTCCTGGCGCTCGGAGTGCTCATCGCCGCCATGATGGCGCCCCGCCGGCCGTTTGGGAACCCCCCTGGGTGTCGATCCCCAACACCACCCGGTCGATCCCGGCGAGATCCGGCCGCGCCTCGACCGAGCCGAAGCCGGCGCGGCGCACGAGCTCGGCGACCGCCCGCGCCTGGCCCGCGCCGACCTCCAGGGCCACCGCCGCGGCGGCGCAGCGCCCGAGCGAGAGCTCGCCGAGCACCGCCTCGATCGCCTCGAGGCCGCTCGGCCCCGGCACCAGCGCCGAGCGCGGCTCGTAGCGGGAGATCTCCGGCTCGAGCCCCGCCCACTCGGCCTCGGTGACGTAGGGCAGGTTGGCGACCAGCAGGTCGAACCGGCCCCCGTCGGGCAGGCTGCCGAGCTCGAAGCGGACCCGGTCGGCGAGCCCGAGGCGCTCGGCGTTCTCCGCCGCCAGGCGCAGCGCGCCGGCCGAGGTGTCGGTGGCGGTGACCGCCGCGCCCGGCAGCTCGTCGGCGAGCGCGAGCGCGAGCGCCCCCGAGCCGGTGCCGACGTCGAGCACGGTCGCCGGGGCGAGCTCGAGCCCGACCTCGACGAGGAGCTCGGTCTCCGGGCGCGGAATCAGCGCGCGCGGGTCGGTGGCGAGGTCGAGCCGGCGGAACCCCTTGCGGCCGAGGATGTAGGCGACCGGCTCGCGGGCGATCCGCCGCCGGACCATCGCCGCGAACTCCCGGGCCGGGCCGGGCTCGACGGGGAGCTCGGGCTCGGCGGCCAGCCGCGCCCGGTCGAGGCCGGTGGCCGCGGCGAGGAGGAGCTCCGCGTCGAGCCGCGGGGAGCCGGCGCCCGCGGCGGCGAACGCGTCCGCGGCGCTCGCGAGCGCGTCCCGCACGCTGCCGACCGCCGCCGGCATCGCCGCGCTCAGCCCGCTTCCGCGGTCTGGGCCTCCAGGCGGGCCCGCTTCTCGGCGTCGGCGAGGGCATCGGTGAACTCGCGCAGGTCGCCGGCGAGGATCTGGTCGAGCGCGTGGGAGGTGAGCTTCACGCGGTGGTCGGTGACCCGGCCCTGCGGGTAGTTGTAGGTGCGGATCTTCTCGGAGCGCTCGCCGGTGCCGACCTGGGCCCGGCGCTCGGAGGCGATCTCGGCCTGCTGCTCGGCGATCGCGCGCTCGAGCAGCCGCGCCCGCAGCACCCGCATCGCCTTCTCGCGGTTCTGCAGCTGCGACTTCTCGTCCTGCATCGAGACCACGATCCCGGTCGGCCCGTGCGTGATCCGGACAGCCGAGTCGGTGGTGTTGACCGACTGGCCCCCGGGGCCGGAGGAGCGGTAGACGTCGATCTGGAGGTCGTTCGGGTCGAGGTCGACGTCGACGTCCTCGGCCTCGGGCAGCACGGCGACCGTCGCCGTCGACGTGTGGATCCGGCCCTGCGACTCGGTCTTCGGCACGCGCTGGACGCGGTGGGTGCCGCCCTCGTACTTGAACAGCGAGTAGGCGTCCTCGCCCTTGATCGCGAACGTGACCTCCTTGAAGCCGCCGACCTCGGCCGGCGAGGCCGAGATCCTCTCGGTGGTGTAGCCGCGCTCCTCGGCGTAGCGGGAGAGCATCTTGTAGAGGTCGCCGGCGAACAGGGCGGCCTCGTCCCCCCCGGTCCCCGCGCGGATCTCGACGAGCACGTTCTTGTCGTCGTTGGGGTCGCGCTCGACCATCGCGAGGCGGATCCGCTCCTCGAGCTCGGCGAGCCGCTGCGGCGCGTCGGCGACCACGGAGCGCAGCTCGGGGTCGTCGCCGTCCTCCTCGAGCAGCTCCCGGGCGCCGGCGAGGTCGTCGGCGAGCACGCGGTACTCGCGGGCGAGCTCGCGGGCCGGCTCGAGCTCGTGGTAAGCGCGACCCACGTCGGCGTAGCGCTCGCGGTCGGCGATCACGTCGGGGTCGGACATCTCCGACTCGAGCTCGCTGAAGCGGCTCTCGATCTGCTCCACCAGTCGCTCGATCATCTGTGAAGGGAGGCTAGAGCGCGCAGGAGAAGCCGAGCGCGGGCGGCCCGACCGCCGCGGCCGTCGCCGATCCGCCGCCGCCGTCCGCGCCTGATTCGGCCTTCGGCAGGTCGGCGTACTCGTAACCGAGCTTGCCGATGTCGAGGAGCGAGGCCGGGGTCACCCGCTGGCCGACCTCGTCGAAGGGGACCATCGCCTGGTTCAGGTTCTCGTCCGGCTCGGGCCAGCCGCCGGCCGGCTCGTACTCCTCGCCGTGGTCCTCGATCCAGGCCTGCCAGATCCGGTCGATGTTGGCGTGGTGGAGCCAGAAGACCGGGTCGTTCAGCGACGTGTTCAGGTCCATCGTGCCCTGGCGCTCGCCCTCGATCCCGCCGACCCAGAGGTGGACGCCGTTGTGGAGGTCGTGCTTCTTGGCCTCGGCACCCGGCCCGGTCAGCGGGGTGAGCAGCCCGTCCACGCACTTCTGCCCGATCTGCCCGCGCCAGCCCTCGAGGTTGTTGCGGAAGCTGAGGCCGGGGTCGGACTGGTCGTTGAACGGGACGACGTCGTACTCGGGCCGCGTCAGCGCGCGGTCGACGTCGCGCTCGGTCGGCAGCGTCTCGTTCGACGGGAAGGTGCCGATCTGCCGGACGACGTAGCGCAGGCCGAGCGGGTCGTTGGCCTTGGGATCGAGCACGTTCAGGCGGTACTCGCCCTTCCGGAACGGCCCGGAGGTGAGCGCGTAGCCCTTCTCGATGTCGCCGTTGCCGCCCATCAGGTCGTTGCGGAAGACCGCGTTCGTCGACTCGGGGTCGGTCCAGTCCCAGTAGGGGATCCCGACGGGCTCGCCGGCGGCCTTCTCCAGCGCCGCCTCGAAGAGGATCAGGAAGTGGCGGTGCCACGGCAGGAAGTTGGGACCCATGTGCGCGGTCTCTTCGTCGCAGTTGAACGCGTCCTTGTGCCACTTGACGAAGGTGTCGTAGTAGCTGCGGTTCTCGTAGCCCTCGAAGGGCGAGGGCATCTTCTTGAGCTCGAGGACGGCGTCCGTGAAGGTCCGCTTCTCCTCGGCGCTCAGGTCCTGCGCGGCCGCGCGCACGATCGCCTCGCCACCACCGCCCGAGCCGCCGCCGTCCCCGCCGCCGTCGTCCGAGCCGCACGCGGCGAGCGCGGTCGCGACGAGCACACCGGTCGCGGCGAGAAGTACCTTGCCCACACCCCGAGACTAATTCCGGCGCGGACGGAGACGCGGGGATCGCAAACCAGGTACTCCCCGAACGCGAGCGACCTGTCACCTGAGGGGTCTGACCCCGAAGGGTCGACCTGTCACCTGAGGGGTCTGACCCCGAAGGGTCAGGTCGCCCCTAGGCGACGATCTCGATCTGCTCCTCCTTCGAGGCCTCCTCGGGGCTCTCGACGGCGAGCACCGACTCGAGGGCGGCGATCGCAACCGCGAGCTGGTCGCGGTCGGGCTCGCGGGTGGTGAGGTTCTGGAGCATCAGGCCGGGCCACATGAGGGCGCGCACCCAGCGCTTGCGGCGGTGCTTGCCGGCCCACTTGATGACCTCGTAGGAGAGGCCCGCGATCAGCGGGATGCCGAGGATCCGCGAGGCGAGCAGCCAGTACCACTCGGGCAGCCCGATCGGGGCGAAGACGAAGATCGCGAGGACCATGACGATCAGCAGGAAGCTGGTGCCGCAGCGCGGATGCAGGCGCGAGTAGGTCTCGGCGCGGGCGGGGATCAGGCGGTCGCCGGCCTCGTAGCAGGAGATCGTCTTGTGCTCGGCGCCGTGGTACTCGAACACCCGGCGCAGATCGGGCAGGCGGCTGATCGCGACGAGGTAGCCGATGAAGATCGCGGTCCGCAGGACGCCCTCGACGAGCCAGAAGAGGAGCGCGGACCCCAGCTGGTCCTTGATCAGGCTCGTCACCCCGACCGGGATCACGAAGAAGAGGCCGATCGCGAGCGCGAGCGAGAGCGCGATCGTGAGGCCCCAGGTGAAGCCGCCGATCGGCTCCGGCTCCTCGCCGTCCTCCTCGGCCTCGAGCTGGGCGTTCGCGGAGATCCCGAGCGCCCGGAAGCCGATCTTGAGCGACTCGCCGAGGGCCACCACGCCCCTGATCACGGGCACCCGCAGGATCCGGTGCCGCTTCGCCCACGAGACGATCGGCTCGGTCGTCACCTCGATCTCGCCGAGCCCGGCCTCCGAGCCCTCCGGGACCGGCTTGCGGACCGCGACGGCCCAGGTGGAGACGCCGCGCATCATCACGCCCTCCAGCACCGCCTGGCCCCCGAGCGGGGCGTCGCGGCTGGCGACGGGTAGGCCGTCCGGCATCCGCGCCTCGGAACGAGCCAGTCCGGCCCCGTTGTCGCTCACGGGCTCGAACCTACCGCGAGCGCTTCGCGGCGCGACGCTTGAAGCGCTCGACCCGGCCGCCGGTGTCGACGAGCTTCTGCTTGCCGGTGTAGAAGGGATGGCACTCCGAGCAGATCTCGACGTGGAGATCCGATTTCGTCGAGCGCGTGTAGAACTCGTTGCCGCACGAGCAGCGCACGTGCGCGAGTCCGTATTCCGGGTGGATTCCCTGCTTCATCGGACGTCGATTCTAGTGGGGTCCGCGGACCCGGCCCGGGGCACGGCCCGCGCGGTTCAGGCGTCATCCGTCCGGCGGATCATGATCCCGTAGTTCCTACGGACGATTCGGCCGCGATCCAGGGCTAAGCTCGGTTCACCCGTACGAGGCAGGGGAGAGCAAGGATGCGCACGGCAAGCGAGATCGGAACGACACGCGCCCTCGGGCCGGTCGTGACGATCGCGGTGGCGCTCGCCTTCGGCATGTACGCCGCTCACGTCGTCTTCGGCCTCGGGGGAGGCGGGGTCAACGAGCTCTACGACCAGTGGCTCTACCTCGCGGTCATGTTCGCCGCCGGCGGCCTGTGCATAGCCCGCGCGGTGGCCATCGAGGGGGGGCGCGTCGGCTGGAGCCTGATCGGCCTCGCCCTGCTCGCGTTCGCCGCCGGCGACCTCTACTGGACCGAGGTGCTCGCCGAGCGCTCGGGCGAGATCACCTTCC
>DASUSH010000006.1:0-7957 GCA_036375215.1 Solirubrobacterales bacterium | reverse complement strand
CGTGGCCACCTGCTACCGCCATCCCGACCGCGAGACCGCGGTCTCCTGCTCGATGTGCGCGCGCCCGATCTGCCCCGACTGCATGACGTCGACGCCGGTCGGGATGCGCTGCCCCGAGTGCGCCCGCGACCGCACCCGCGTCGCGACCGGGCCGGCGGCCAGCCTCGCGAGCCCGCCGTACGTGACCTACGCGCTGATCGCGCTCAACGTGATCGCCTTCCTCGCGATCGTCGCGGGCGGCGGCTCCTTCCTGGACGGCGGCGGCACGGTCACCGCCGACTACGGGCTCTGCGGCCCGGCGATCGCGGAGGGCGGCATCTGCCCGCTCTCCGGCGGCTTGGTGGTCTCCGAGGACGGCGGCGAGCTGTACCGGATCGTCACCGGCGCGTTCCTGCACGGCGGCATCATCCACCTCGGCCTCAACATGCTCGTCCTGTTCATCCTCGGCCGCCTGCTCGAGCCTGGGATCGGCGGCGCGCGGCTGGCGGCGATCTACTTCGTCTCGCTCCTCGCCGGGAGCTTCGGCGCGCTCCTGCTCGACCCCGACAAGGTCACCGTCGGCGCCTCCGGCGCGATCTTCGGCCTGATGGCCGCAGCCTTCGTGATCGCCCGCAAGCGTGGTATGGAAGCGCTCTCCAACGAGATCGGGGTGCTGGTCGCGATCAACCTCGTGATCACGTTCACGATCCCCAACATCTCGATCGGGGGCCACATCGGCGGGCTCGTCGGCGGCGGGCTCGCCGCGCTCGCGATCACAGCGGGGGAGCGCCAGGAGGGCGCGCGGGGGCTCTCGATCCAGGTCGGCGGCCTGATCGCGGTCGGGATCGCCTCGGTGCTCGGCGCGCTCGGCGCCGCCGCGGGCTAGCCCCGCGCCCGCCGCTCGGCCTCGCGCCGGAGGTCCTCGACCGACCGCTTCATCATCTCGCGCTCGAGCCGGCGGGCGAGGAAGCCCGGCACGGGAACGGCGGGCTCGACCGTGACCGAGTAGGTCGCGAGCGTCGCCCCCTCCCTGGGCTCGAGCCGGTACTCGCCGCCGATGTCCCTGGCGTAGTCACCCTCCACGAAGTCCCACCAGATCCGGTGCGGCGGCTCGTAGTGGTAGTCGAGCACGTAGCGCAGCTTGCGCACCGCGATGTCGACGTGGAACTCGACCACCTTGCCGCGGCCCTCGGCGTCGCGCTCGTGCACCTCGACCCGCTTCACGGCCCGCTGCCACTCGGGGAACGTCTCGTAGTCGACGATCGTCTCGAAGCAGAGCCCGGTGGGGGCGTCGACCTCGGCCGACTGCTCGGCGCGCTTTGAGCCCATCAGCCGACCTCGACCCGGGACCACTCGAGGCCGGCCGGGGGGCCGGCGCGATCGGGGTGGAGCAGGTGGGCGAGCAGCTCGACGCCCTCGACCAGGCGCGGCCCCGGTCGCGAGAACGTCGCGGCGGCGTCGACCGCCCAGACGTCGCGCGCCCCGAGCTTCGCGAGGAGGCCGGCGTGGCCGGCGGCCTGCTCGGCGGCCTCGGCGGCGGTGAGCCCGCAGGGCATGACGACGGCGACGTCCGGGCGGGCCGCGGCGAGCGCGCCCCAGCGGACGGTGCGCGAGTCGACCCCGGCCGCCCCGATCGGGTCGACGCCGCCGGCGAGCTCGATCATCTCGGGCACCCAGTGGCCGCCGGCGAACGGCGGGTCGAGCCACTCGAGCGCGGCCACGCGCGGGCGCTCGGCGCCGGCGACGGCCTCGCTGACGGCGGCGAGGCGCCGCTCGAGGTCGGCGCGCAGGCGGCCGCCGGCGGCGGCGGTGCCCGTCACCCCGGCGAGGGCCTCCGTGTCGGCGAGCACGTCGGCGAGTGTCGAGGGGTCGAGCGAGACGACCCGCGGACGCGTCGGCAGGCGCTCGGCGACGGCGCGGACGTCGTCGTAGGAGACCGCGCAGACGTCGCACACCGCCTGCGTGACGATCAGGTCGACGCCGAGCTCGCGCAGCGCCTCCTCGTCGAGCTCGTAGAGGGCCCCGCCGCGGCCGGTCACCTCGCGCACGCGGGCGTCGATCTCCCCGGGCGGGAGCCCGGCGGGGATCACGCTGCGGGTCAGGTGGGGCAGCTCGCGCGCGGCGGGCGGGTAGTCGCACTCGTGGGTGACCGCGGCGACCGAGTCGCCGAGCCCGAGCGCGTAGAGCATCTCGGTCGCGGAGGGGACGAGGCTGGCGATCCGCATCGGCTTCCCGACTATGCCACCATCGCGCGGCGGATGGCACTGCTCGGCGACGAGGAGATCGAGGCCAGGCTCGGCGAGCTCGAGGGCTGGTCGCGCGCGGGCGACGCGATCGAGAAGTCCTTCGACCGCGGCGACTTCGTCGGCTCGGTCGAGTTCGTGAAGGCCCTGGTCGAGCCCGCCGAGGGCATGGGCCACCACCCGGACCTGGCGATCTCGTGGAGCGAGGTCAAGGTCACGATCACGTCCCATTCGGAGGGCGGCCTGACCGCCAACGACTTCGAGCTGGCGAAGAAGATCGACGCCCTCGCCTAGCCGAGCCCGCCCGGTCGCTCATTAGCCTGCGCGCGATGCGCTTCGTCTACGTAATCGGGACGCGCCCGAACTTCGTCAAGATGGCGCCGGTGATCGCGGCCCTGCGCGGGCGCTCGCCGGACTCGCGCCACGCGATCGTCCACACCGGCCAGCACTACGACGAGATGATGTCGGGGATCTTTTTGTCCGAGCTCGGCGTCCCCGCGCCCGACCACATGCTCGGGGTCGGATCGGGGAGCCACGCGCAGATGACCGCGCGCGTGCTCGAGGCGCTCGAGCCGGTGCTGATCGCGGAGCGGCCCGACCTCGTCCTCGTCCCCGGCGACGTCAACTCCACGCTGGCCGCCGCGCTCTGCGCGGCCAAGCTCGAGATCCCCGTGGGGCATGTCGAGTCCGGCCTGCGCAGCTTCGACCGCTCGATGCCCGAGGAGACGAACCGGGTGCTCACCGATCACATCTCGGAGCACCTCTTCCTGCATTCCGACGAGGCGACCGAGAACCTCGAGAACGAGGGGATCGCGAGGGACAAGATGCACTTCGTGGGCAACACGATGATCGACACCCTCGTCGCGCTCGAGGACCGCTTCCGAGATCGCGGCGCCGCCGCCTCGCTCGGTTTAGAGCCCGGCTCCTATCTGCTCGTCACCCTGCACCGGCCGGCGCTCGTCGACGGGCTTCTGCTCGCCGACGCGATGGAGGCGCTCGCCACGGTCGGCGGCGAGATGCCGGTGCTCTTCCCGGTCCACCCGCGGACCCGGAAGATGCTCGGCCCGGACTGGACCGAGCCGCCGGGCGTGGGGCTCGTCGACCCGATCGGCTACCTCGACTTCCTCTCGCTCGAGGCGGACGCCGCCGCCGTGCTCACCGACTCCGGCGGGATCCAGGAGGAGACGACCTTCCTCGGCGTCCCCTGCTTCACCCTGCGCGACAACACCGAGCGGCCCGTGACGATCAGGGCCGGCACCAACACCCTGCTCGGCCTCGACCCGGCGCGGATCACGCAGATCCCGGCGCGCCTCGGCGAGCGCGCCCGCGAGCGGCCGGAACCGCCGCCGAAGTGGGACGGTCACGCGGCCGAGCGGATCGCGGACGCGCTGAAGATCTAGGCGTTTTGCGGAAACGAGGCGACGGCCGGGTGGATCGCCCGCGCCCCTTGCTAGCTTGCGGCCCGTGGCGATCTCCCTCGTTCCCCGCGACAAGGTCTTCTTCGACCTCTTCGCGGAGGCCGGCCAGAACAGCCTGCGCTCCGCGCGGCTGCTCCAGGACATGCTCGAGCGCTGGCCGGACGAGGGCGGGCTCGCCCGCGACATCCTCAAGTGCGAGTCCGAGGGCGACCGGATCACCCACGACATCATCCAGAGGCTCAACTCCACGTTCGTCACCCCGCTCGACCGCGAGGACATCTACGGGCTCGCGACCCAGCTCGACGACATCGTCGACTACGTCGAGGAGACCGCCGACTTCCTCGGTCTCTACAAGATCGAGGCGCCGATGGCGCAGGCGCAGGCGCTCGCCGAGGTCCTGGTCAAGTGCTGCGAGCAGCTCGCCGAGCTGCTCGCCAACCTTCGCGGGTTCAAGGACCTCGAGGGCTACTGGATCGAGATCCACCGGCTCGAGAACGACGGCGACCGGATCTACCGCGACGCCGTCGCCTCGCTGTTCTCGAACGGGATCGACCCGATGGTGGTGATCCGCTGGAAGGACATCTTCGGGGTCCTCGAGCGCGCGATCGACGCCACCGAGACCGCGGCGCACATCGTCGAGGGCATTGTCATCAAGAACTCCTGAGGCCGCCGGTCGCCAGGCCGCGGCGGACGCGTAGCGGGGCACGCGGCCGGCAGTGGACTCCAGCGAGCTCATCCTGGTGATCGTCGTCGGCACGGCGCTGGCGTTCGACTTCACCAACGGCTTCCACGACACCGCCAACGTCGTCGCGACGTCGATCTCGACCCGGGCGATGGCGCCGCGGATCGCCGTCGCCTTCGCCGCGGTGCTCAACTTCGTCGGCGCCTTCATCTCGCTCGAGGTGGCGGCGACGGTAGCCAGCGACGTCGTCGACCCGGAGGCGATCACGACGACGGTGATCTTCGCCGGGCTCGTCGGGGCGATCTGCTGGAACCTGATCACCTGGTACTTCGGCCTGCCCTCTTCCTCCTCGCATGCGCTGATCGGAGGCGTGGTCGGGGCGACGTTCGTCGCCGCCGGGGTCGACGCGATCTTCGGCGACGGCATCCTCGGCAAGGTGCTGATCCCGGCGCTGGTCGCGCCCACCGTCGCCTTCATCGTGGGCGCGATCGCGATCGTGATCTGTTACCGGATCGTCGGCCGCCAGCGGCCAGGACCGGTGACGAACGGGTTCCGCGGGGGCCAGGTCGTCTCCGGCGGCCTGCTCGCGCTCGCCCACGGCACCAACGACGCCCAGAAGACGATGGGGGTGATCGTCCTCGCCCTGATCGCCACCGACCACCTGCCCGCGTCGGGCTTCGAGGTCCCGTTCTGGGTGGTTGCCTCGGCGGCTACCGCGATCGCGCTCGGCACCTACACCGGCGGCTGGCGGATCATCCGCACGATGGGCACGCGGATCCACAAGATGGACGCCGCCCAGGGCTTCTCGGCGCAGGGCGCCGGCGCCGCGGTGATCCTGGCCTCCTCGCATTACGGCTTCCCGCTCTCGACGACCCAGGTGATCTCCGGCGGCGTGATGGGCTCCGGGGCCGGCAAGCGGCTTTCGGCGGTCCGCTGGGGCGTCGCCGGCAACATCGTCGTCGCCTGGATCCTCACCTTCCCGGCCGCGGCCCTGATCGGCGCGGCCACCTACGGGGTGACGAGGATCTTCGGCACCGGCGCCCTGGGGCCGCTCGTGGTGACGGTCGCCGGGCTCGCGATCCTCGCCGTCGTCGTCGCCCGGCGGCTTCGCACAGGAGCGCCGATCCCGGCATGAGCGCCCTCAGCCTGATCGGCTCGATCGTCGACTGGGGCGAGCTCGGCCTCACCGTTGCCGCCGCGACGATCGCCGGGGTCGGGATCACCGCCGCGTTCTCGGTTGCGATCCTCGGCGCCGCCCAGTTCGGCGAGCAACGGCGGCAGGGGGAGATGGTGGCGGCGGCGGGCGCGGCGCTGGTCGCGGTGGTGGCACTCACGGTTTGCGTGGCCGGGATCGTCTTCGGCCTGATCGTGATGCTCAGCTGACCGCGGGCACGACCTGACCGGAGGCAAGACATATAACTAAATGGTAATATGTCGCCATGAGCGCCTACGCCGCGCTGGCGGCACCTCCACGGCGACAGATCCTCGACCTCCTGCGCGAGGGCGAGCGGTCGGTGAACGACCTGGTCGCCCGGCTGAAGATGAGCCAGCCCGGCGTCTCGAAGCACCTCAGGGTGCTGCGCGAGGCGGGCCTCGTCGAGGTCCGCCCGCGGGGCAGGGAGCGCTGGTACGGGCTGCGTCCACAGCCACTCGCCGAGGTGGACGAGTGGCTCGCGCCGTACCGCGCCCACTGGTCCGCGCGACTCGATGCACTCGAACGACATCTGGAGGAGAACCCCGAATGACGACCCTCACCGGAACCCTGATCAGCGTCGACGACCGCCCCGCGCTTCGCTTCGAGCGTCGCCTGCCGCATTCGGTCGAGAGGGTGTGGCGCGCGGTCTCCGAGCCCGCGGAGCTCTCCCGGTGGTTCGTCGCCCCCGTCGACTGGACCCCCGAGCCCGGCGAGGTGTTCGAGTCCTACGGCCAGGCCGGTGAGATCACCGAGGTCGAGCCGCCGCGGCTGCTCGCCTGGACCTGGGGCGGCGAGCGGTTCGCCTTCGAGCTCGAGCCCGACGGCGAGGGATGCCTGCTCGTCTTCATGCACGTCTTCGACGAGCGCGAGCAGGGCGCCAACTACGCGTCCGGATGGGAGATCCACCTCTCGCGGCTCGATGCCCTGCTCGCCGGCGGCAGCCTCACCGTCGACCAAGCCCGAGGACCACTCGCGGAGCTGCACGACTCCTACGCCGAGCGCTTCGACCTCGACCCCGAGACCGGCCGGCGCCAGATCGAGCGCATGTACCCGTCGGCCGGCGAGCTCGAGGACGGGCCGAGACTCCGCTTCCGGCGGCGCTTCGCGCACCCGCCCGAGCGGGTCTTCCGGGCGGTCATGGATGCGGGTGAGCGCGCCGAGTGGTTCCCGGCGGACGCTCCGCTCGAGGTCGTCGAGTCGGAGGCACCGGGCCTGATCGTCGGCACCTGGTTCGGCGACACCCTGCGCTTCGAGATCCGCGCGGACGGCGACGGCAGCCTGCTCGAGTTCACCCACGAGTTCGAGGACCGCGATACCTCGGCGCGCACCGCCGCCGGCTGGGACCGCGTCTTCGCCCGCCTCGGCGCGCTCCTGGCCGGCGAGCCGCTCGGCGAGAAGGAGTCCCTGGAGAAGTGGCCCGAGGTCCACGAGGCCTACGCGGAGGCCTTCGGCGTCGACCCGGAGATCGGGCGACGGGCGTTCGCCGAGCACCCGATGCAGACCTGAGGGGGTGGGGCGGGCGCCGCTGCACTAACCCAAAAGGGGTCTGACCCCTTCAGGTTCGCCGTCGCGCTCCCTACGATCGAGGGGTGCGCACGGCGCGCAACATCGCGATCATCGCCCTGCTGGCGGTGCCGATCGCCTTCCTCCCCGGGGGCGGGGACGCCGCCGACGCGATCCTGCTGGCGCTGACCCTGGGCTTCCTGGCCGGGATCGCGGCGATGGTCTACGTGCTCTGGCGCCAGAACCAGATGACGATCTCGACCCTCGCCGACTCGCGCCGGGCGGCCCTCTACGGCGCCGTCGGCGGCATCGCGCTGCTCGTCGCCGGCCAGGACGAGCTGCTCGACGGCCCGGGCGGGATCATCATCTGGATCGGCTTGCTCGCCGCCTGCGCCTTCGTGATCTTCGCGATCTGGCGCGAGGCCAACACGCTCTAGCGCCGGCGCGCTTCCGTCACGTTTCGCGCGCCACCCGCGCGCCCGCCCCGCCTAGCTTCGCGTCAGGATGGGATTCAGGCGGCGCAGCGGGGAGGCGGGCCAGGCCTCGGCGGAGCTGGTCGCGATCGTCCCGCTGCTCGTCCTCGTCGTCGCCGCGGCGGCGCAGCTGACGGCGGCGGGGTGGGCGCTGTGGTCGGCCGCGAACGCAGCCCGGGCGGGGGCGCGCGCGGCCCACGTCGGCGGCGACCCGGAGCGCGTCGCCCGCGCCGCGCTCCCCGGCGAGCTTCGCGAGCACGCCCGGATCTCCGGCGACGAGGAGGTCCGGGTACAGGTGAAGGCCCCCGGCCTCGTCCCGGGGGTCCCGGGGCTCGCGATCTCCGCCGCCTCCAGCCTCGACCCGCTCGCAGGGGATGGCTGAGCGCGGTCAGGCGGCCGTCGAGCTGCTCGCCGCGGTCCCGGCGCTCATCCTCGCCGGGCTGGTCTCGCTGCAGCTGCTCGCC
>DASUSH010000005.1:0-26268 GCA_036375215.1 Solirubrobacterales bacterium | reverse complement strand
GTTTGATCAGCCCGGCCCGGACCTTCGAGTTCACGACGGACTCAGCGGGCGCCAACGTCTCGATCGATCTAGGGGACACGCTTGTGGCCGGCGGCGCGATCAGGATTCGCCTATCCCTGATTGCTGATGCGGCCAACGGCGGGAGCGTCGGCGTGCACATGGACAACATCGAGCTGCGCTGCGCGGAGTCGCCGTCGGACAACGGGTTCCTCTTCCTCCAGGGCACCTCGATGGCGGCGCCGCACGTGGCCGGAGCCGCCGGGCTGCTCTTCTCGCGAAACGCGGGCGCGGGCGCGGCCGAGATCCGCGACAAGCTCCTCTCCACCGTCGACCCGAACGCGGCGCTCTCCGGGATCACCACCACCGGCGGCCGGCTCAACATCGGTACCGCGATGGCGCGGATGCCCGCCGACACGGCGATAACAGGCGGCCCCGGCGAGGGCGAGGTGATCGGCGGGCGGCGCTCCGCCCGGGGCCGCTCCTCGCCGCCCGGCGCGTTCGCGAGCTTCGGCGTCGCCTCGAACGACCCGGCCGCGGGCTTTCAGTGCTCGGTCGACGGCGCCGCCTTCGCGGCCTGCGGGGCGGGGGGGACGGCGACCGTCGGCCCGCTGGGGCCCGGCCCGCACAGCTTCGCCGTGCGCTCCGTCGACCCCCGCGGGAACGCCGACACGACCCCCGCGACCCGCGCGTTCGCCGTCGAGACCGACCCGCCGGAGACCAGGATCGTCAAGGGCCCGAAGAAGCGGACCACCGCGCGCAAGGCGAAATTCCGTTTTCGCTCAGACGAGCCGGGCTCGACATTCGAGTGCAAGTACGACCGCAAGCCGTTCAAGCCCTGCACCTCGCCGCGCAAGCTGAAGCGGGTGAAGGTGGGGAGGCACAAGTTCCTGGTCCGCGCCACCGACGGCGTCGGCAACGTCGACACCAGCGCGGCGAAGAAGCGCTGGCGCGTGAAGAAGTAGCCGGCGGCGCTACGCGCGGCGCGTCGGGCTGACCGCGATGATCATCCCGATCGTGGTGACGATGATCATCGCGAGCACGACGAGCGAGGGCCAGCCGTCGATCCGCTCGATCGCCTGCCAGGCCAGCACGCCGGCGATGACGATCGCGATCGCCGAGTAGATGATCATCGGCCGGTTGCTCCGCGTGTGCAGGCTGCGGTCCGGTCCCCGCAGGTCGGGGCGATCGAACTGCATCCGCTGGTTCTCGGTCATGTGCGACATGTGCGCTCTCCTCCGCTCCCGCCTGTGCCTTGAGACACAAGCTACGGCAAGCATGGCCACTGCGCCGGCCGACGTCTGTGAGCATGCTCACGGGAGCGTGCGCGGCAGGTAGCCTCACTGCCTGTGGGCGGGCGGTCGATCGCAGGTAGATTCCTCCGGGCGGACCTCCTCGCGGCCTGCGTGACGGTGGCCCTGGCGCCCAGCGCGGCCGCCGCCGAGCGCGCCGCCGACGCCGGCTCGCTGGTCGCGGACGTCGACGCCGACCCGTGGCGGCTCGCGCTGAGCGACGCCGAGGGCACGCCCGTCCTGCTCGAGCACCCCGGCACCGGTGCCGGGGCGGCCGGGACGATCGGGTTCCGCACCGCGGCCGGCTGGGCGCACGCGACGCGCGTCGTCTCCTCGCGCCGCGATGGGGACGCCTACTTCGCCGAGCTCGCGACCACGGACGCGGCGCGCAGGCTCGAGGTCCGCATCGCCCCCGCTGCAGACGGCGAGATCGCGTTCGAGGCGAGGGTGCTGGGTGACGTGGCGGGCGTCGAGGCGGTCGGCATCGGCTTCGGCGCCGCCGCGGGCGAGCGCTACCTCGGGTTCGGCGAGCGCTCCAACGCCGTAGCCCAGGAGGGCGTGGTCGAGAACTACGTCGCCGACGGCCCGTACCAGCCCGAGGAGTACGGGGTGATCGGCCTCTTCGTCCCGCCCTGGGGGATCCGCGAGCGCCCCGACTCGACCTACTTCCCGATCCCCTGGCTGCTCTCGTCGGCGGGCTACGGCGTGCTCGTCGACAGCCCCGAGACGAGCTACTTCCGGCTGCGCTCGGAGGCGGCGGACGCCTGGACCGTCGAGGTGGTCCGCGCGCCCGAGGGCGAGCCCGGCGCCGAGTCCTCGCCGCCGCCCGACCGGATCGCGCTGCGCTTCTTCGCCGGCCCCGAACCGGCCGACGCGGTGCGGCGGATGACCCGCTCGGTCGGCCGCCAGCCGCTGCCTGACGCCCCCTGGGTCTACGGGCCCTGGTACCAGGCCGACGACGACGAGCTCGCCGAGCTCGAGGCGTTCGCGCGCGGCGACGTCCCGGTGTCGGTCCTGCAGACCTACACGCACTACCTGCCCTGCGGCGATCAGGTCACCGAGCGCGAGCGCGCCAGGACCGCCGCGGCGCACGCCGCCGGCGTCGCGATCACCACCTACTTCAACCCGATGGTCTGCAACGACTACGCCGCCGGGTTCGAGCCCGCGGCGGCCGCCGGGGCGCTCACCCGCAACCGGCTGGGCGAGCCCTACCTCTACCGCTACGGCGCCGACATCGACGACCTCTTCGTCGTCGGCCAGTTCGACTTCTTCGGGCAGCCGGGGATCGACGCGTACCAGCGCCTGCTCGGCGAGGCGATCGCCGACGGCTACGACGGCTGGATGGAGGACTTCGGCGAGTACACGCCGCTCGACTCGGTCTCCGCGGGCGGCATCGACGGCACCCGCGCCCACAACCCCTATCCGACCCGCTACCACTGCGCCGCCTACGACGCCGTCGCCGACGGGCCGCGGCCGGTCGTCCGGTTCCAGCGCTCGGGGTGGACGGGCTCGGCGCCCTGCGCCCAGGTCGTCTGGGGCGGCGACCCGACCACCGCCTTCGGCTTCGACGGGCTGCGCTCCGCGCTCACCCAGGCGCTGACCGCGGGGCTCTCGGGGATCAGCGTCTGGGGAACCGACATCGGGGGCTTCTTCGCGCTCGGCGATCGCGCGCTCACCCCCGAGCTGCTCGCCCGCTGGGTCCAGCTCGGCGCGGTCGCGGGGGTGATGCGGACACAGGCGAACGGCGTCGCCGTGCCCTCGAAGCCGCGCCCCCAGGTGCTCGACGACGACCAGATCGCGAACTGGCGCCGCTACGCCAAGCTCCGCACGCAGCTCTACCCGTACCTGGTGGCGGCGCAGCGCGCCTACCGCCGGACCGGCCTGCCGCTGATGCGCCACCTCGCGCTGGTCGAGCCGGGCGACGAGCGCGCCGCGCGGACCGACGACGAGTTCATGCTCGGCCCCGACCTGCTCGCCGCGCCCGTCCTCGACGAGGGCGCGACGAGGCGCTCGGCCTACCTGCCGCGCGGGCGCTGGATCGACCTCTGGCGCTCGGCGAAGTTCGAGGAGAAGCGCGGGCGGCTGGTGCTCGGCGGGACGAAGGAGCTCAAGGGCCGCCGCGTCGTCGAGGTGCCCGCGCCGCTCGACGAGCTGCCGCTGTTCGCCCGCGCCGGCGCCGTCGTGCCACTCCTGCCGCCCGAGGTCGACACGCTCGCCGAGCACGACGGCAAGGGCCTCGTCAGCCTCGGCGAGCGCAGCGACCGGCTCGCGCTCCTCGCCTTCCCGCGCGGCGACACCGTCGCCGCGTTCGGCGACCGCGGCCGGATCTCATCGCGTGCGGGGAAGCGGAGCTGGCGGCTCGGGCTGCGCCGTGCGGGGGGCGGGCGGATCGACCTCCAGGCCTCGCTCGCGTCGCTCCGCCGGGAGATCGAGCCCTGCCGGGTGCTCGTCGACGGCGAGCCGCTCTCGCCCCGGCGCTGGGCTTTCGACGCCCGGACCGACGTGCTCACCGCCCGCTTCGATGGCCGCTCTCCGCGGCTTACCGCCTCGGCGAGGAACTGCTGATGTCCGCGCGGCCGGGCAAGGGCCGCAAGCCGGTAAGCGAAGCGGTTGAGGACACCGCTCGCCGCGCCGACGCCCGAACGCGCGGCAGCCGCGGGCGCCGGGGAGGGCGCCCCTCGGACGTCTTCGGCGGCGAGCTGCGCCGCCGCGACCTCTTCCCGCTGCTCGTGCTCCACCTCGTCGCCCGTGAGCGCGCCTACGGCAACTCGCTGATCGAGGCGATCGAGGAGATGACCCAGGGCGTGATCTCGGTCAACCCGAACACGATGTACCCGCTCCTGCGCGATCTCGAGAGCCGGGGCCTGATCGAGGGCAGCTGGGAGCACCCCGACCGCCGCACGCGGCGCTTCTACGCGATCACGCCGGCCGGCCGCAAGGAGTACCGCCGCCTGCGCACGGAGCTGAAGCCGTTCCTCGACTCGGTGATCCGCTCGGTGACCCTGATCGAGCGCGAGGTCTACGGGGACTAGGCGTGTCGACCGAATGCCAATCGAGGCAAGCATCCTGGGCGGACCAGTCACGGCCTACGCCTGCTCCCGCGTAGGCTCTGCCCCGTGGGCAAGGCCGCCGAATCGATCGTCATCGACGCTCCCCTCGCGGAGGTCTGGGACTTCTACTTCCAGCCCGAGACCTGGCCGACCTGGGTCGATCAGTTCGCCCGGGTCGAGTCCTCCTCGGGCTACCCCGAGACCGGCGGCACGCTGCGGTGGCAGTCGGTCCGTGCGGGGAGAGGGGAGGTGACCGAGCGGGTCCTGGCGCACGAGCCGCGGACCCTGCACCGGATCTCCTTCCGGGACCCCGAGTCCGAGGGCGAGCTCGAGGTCCGCTTCTCGATCGAGCCCGGCGAGGGCAGCGGCGCGACCAGGGTCGAGCAGCGGCTCGAGTACGCGATCACGAGCGGCGGCGTCTTAAGCGGCCTCACCGACGCCCTCTTCGTCCGCTCGCAGATGCGCGGCTCGCTGCAGCGCTCGCTCGCTCGCCTGCGCCTCGAGGTGATGGACGCGGTGCGGGCCGGCTGAGCGCTACCCCCGCGGCGAGCCCGGTGGATCGAGATAGATGCGGACGTCGCCGCCGGCGAGCTCGAAGCCGAGGCGCTCGTAGAGCTTGCGCGGCCAGTCCTCGGCGTTGGCGGATAGCCAGACCAGCCGATCGCCGTCCGAGCGGGCGGCGCGGACGGCCGCGAGGATCACCGCTCGGGCGAATCCGCGCCCGCGCGCCGGCAGCAGCGTCCCGACGTCCTCGACCTGAGCCGTGTCGTCGTCGGCGAGCAGCCGGCAGAAGGAGACGACCTCGCCCTCCTCGCGGGCGACGAACCAGCGATCGCCCCCCGCCTCGCCGTAGAGGCGGTCGCGAAGCAGGAACTGGTCGACCGCCTCGGCGCTGATCCTCTCGTCGTCGCTCCAGTCCGATTGGTCGGGTCCGAGAAACGCGCGGCGTGCATCCTCCAGCGCGTCCAGCGTGACCTCCTCGACGGCGACCGCACCCGAGCGATCCGGGGGGCGGCGGTGGACCATGTAGAAGTTGCGCTCGATCTTCCAGCCACGCGGCCCGAGCTCGGCGGCGAGGCGCTCGCCCTCGCGCTCGTCGTAGGGGAAGATCGCCCGGTGGCCGACGCCCGCCGCGCCGAGGCTCTCCTCGCCGGCCGCGAGGATCGCCTCGATGTCCAGGCCGCGCCGGTCGACCCGCAGGTAGTTTGCGTCCCACACGTCCGGCATCCGGGTGTCGATGAACGCCGTGAGCCCGTCGAGCTCGACCGCCCGCTGCGCGACGGCCTCGTCGCGGGCGATCTCCGACCCGAGTATCCGCTCCAGCTCCTGGCGCATTCGAATTCCGCTCCGATACCCTCTCGCGCCCCCGACCCGGAGGTTCTTTCTACAGATGTTCGTCTTCAAGGCCGCAGTCGTCGGCGCCGGCACGATGGGTGGAGAGATCGCCCAGGCGGTCGCCGCGGCAGACATCCCCGTCGTCCTCAAGGACATCGACCAGAAGTTCGTCGACACCGGCCTCCAGAAGGCCCGCGAGGTCACCGAGGGCCAGCTCGCCCGCCTCGTCAAGAAGGAGAAGCTGACCCAGGAGCAGGCCGACGCCCAGGTCGAGGAGATCATGGGCAGGATCGAGGGCGCGACGACCTACGACTCCTTCGGCGACGTCGACTTCGTGATCGAGGCCGCCCCGGAGCGGATGGAGATCAAGCAGGCGGTCTTCGGCGAGCTCGACTCGGTGACGCCCGGCCACGCGATCCTCGCCTCCAACACCTCGTCGCTTTCGATCACCGAGATGGGCGAGGCGACGCTGCGGCCCGACAAGGTCGTCGGCTTCCACTTCTTCTACCCCGCCTCGGTGATGCCGCTCATCGAGATCGTCGAGGGCGAGGAGACCTCCGAGGAGACCGTCGCGGCCGCGATCAACTTCGCCCAGGCGATCAAGAAGCAGCCGATCACCTGCGCCGAGGTCCCCGGCTTCGTCGTCAACCGGATCCTGAACTCCTCGGTCGGCGAGATCTTCCGCGCCCAGGAGGAGGGCAAGCTCTCGATCAAGAAGATCGACGCCGCCGTCGCCGAGGCGAACCTCGCGCCGATGGGCCCGTTCTTCCTGATCGACATGCTCGGCCTCGACACGGTGAACCACGTCGCCGAGCACCTGCACGAGTCCTACGGCGACAGCTTCTACATCCACGAGGGCATGAAGAAGCTGGTCTCCGAGGGCAAGCTCGGCGCGAAGTCGGGCGGGGACGGGTTCTACAAGGACGGCGAGCCGCAGATCGAGGGCGAGGCCGACCCGCCCGAGAACCTCGGCGACGTCTTCACGCTGAAGGCCTTCGTCGAGGCGTGCCTGCTGCTCGAGGAGGGCGTCTCGACCGTCCGCGAGATCGACCTGGGGATGATGGCCGGGGCCGGGCTCGACCCGCGCCGCGGGCTCTTCCCGCCGTTCTGGAAGGCCGACCTCGAGGGGCTCGACGTCTGGCTCGAGAAGCTCGAGGCGCTCGAGGAGGAGCACGGCGAGCGCTTCGCGCCGCCGCGGACACTGAAGCGTCTCGTCGCCCAGGGCCGGCTCGGCCTGAAGTCGGGCCAGGGGTTCTACGCCTACCCGCAGCCCGACGACGGGGACCAGACCGACACGGTCAAGGTCGAGACCCGCGGCGACGTCGCGATCGCCTGGCTCGCCAACCCGCCGATGAACGCGGTCTCGCCGCAGGTCATCAAGGACCTGAAGACGGTCTGGGACAAGCTGAACTCCGAGGGCGAGGTCGGCGCGATGATGGTCTACTCGTCGCTGCCGGTGGTCTTCTCGGCGGGCGCCGACATCAAGGCGTTCACGCAGATGGACGAGAGCGGGGGCGAGGAGCTGATCCACACCGGTCACGCCCTCCTGCGTGACCTCGGCCAGGGCCGGATCGCGACCGTCGCCGCGGTCAACGCGCTCGCGTTCGGCGGCGGCTGCGAGCTCGCGATGGCCTGCGACTTCCGGATCGCCGCGGAATCGGCGGTCTTCGGCCAGCCCGAGATCAAGCTGGGGATCATCCCCGGCTTCGGCGGCACCCAGCGGCTGCCGCGGCTCGTCGGCCCCGGCAAGGCGCTCGAGATGAACCTCGTCGGCGACGCGATCACCTCGTCCGACGCCTACGAGCACGGCCTCGCGAACCGCGTCGTCCCCGACCACGAGCTCTTCGACTCGGCCCTCTCGTGGGCGCGCAAGCTCGCGGGCCAGGCGCCGCTCGCCGTGGAGCAGGTCAAGAAGGTCTCCCACAAGGGCGACCTCGACGAGGGGATCGAGGCCGAGAAGGCCGGGTTCGCCGCCGCGTTCACCTCCGAGGACGGCAAGGAAGGCATCTCGGCGTTCCTGCAGAAGCGCACGCCGAAGTGGCAGGGCAAGTAGCAACCTCGACGGAGGCCGCCGAGCTGGCCCGGCTCCTGCGGGAGTCGGGCTCGACGGTCGTCCTCACGGGCGCGGGCATCTCGGTGCCCAGCGGGATCCCGGACTTCCGCTCACCGGGCACCGGCATCTGGGAGAACGTGGACCCGTTCGAGGTCGCCACGATCGACGCCTTCCACCGCGACACGAAGCGCTTCTGGGACTTCTACCGGCCCCGCTTCGAGACGCTCTCCGACAAGCGGCCGAACCCCGCCCACGAGGCCCTCGCCGAGCTCGAACGCCGCGGCCTCGTCGAGGCCGTCGTCACCCAGAACATCGATCGGCTCCACCGCCGGGCGGGCTCGGAGCGCGTGATCGAGGTGCACGGCTCGATCGCCAGCTCGAGCTGCACGACCTGCGGGGCGTCCTGGCCGCTCGAGGAGGTCGAAGCGCTCTTCGGCGACGACGGGGTCGCCGAGTGCACGGGCTGCATGGGCAAGGTGAAGCCCGACGTCGTCCTGTTCGGCGAGCTGCTCCCCGAGGCGGCGATGAACGAGGCCCGCGAGCTCGCGATGCGCGCCGAGCTGATCGTCTGCGTCGGCTCCTCGCTCGAGGTGTACCCGGTCGCCGGCCTGCCCGAGCTGACCATGGCGGCCGGGGGCAGGCTCGCCGTCCTCACGCAGGGCCCGACGCCCTACGACGGCGAGGCCGACGTCCGCATGCGCGGCGACGTGGTCGAGGAGCTCACCGCCGTGCTCGCCGCGCTGGACCAGGCGTAGGCTGCGGGGGTGTCGCAGGGGAACGTCGCTGTCCTGCTCGACCAGTTCGCCGCCGTGAACGAGCGCGATTTCCCGCGCGCGATGAGCCATTACGCGGAGGAAGTCGAGCTGGTCGTGCACCCCGACGCCTACCTGGAGAGCGGGACCTTCACAGGCCGGGAGGCCGTCGGCCGGTGGTTCGCGAACTGGTTCGCGACTTTCGAGCCCGGCTACCACTTCGAGATCGAGGAGGCCCGGGGTCTCGGCGATCGCGTCCTCCTGGTCGCCGCGCACGGTGGGGTCGGGCGCGCCAGCGGGATCGAGGTCGGCGGGCGGACGGGATACCTCTACACCCTTCGCGACGGCAAGATCGTCCGCGGCGAGATCTACCGCACTCGCGAGGACGCCCTCGGCGCGGCGGGGCTCGAGTAATCGCGCCATCCGAACCGGCGCGCCCGCGCCTCGCCGCGGTTAGTCTCGCCCGGCGATGAGGGTCTCGGTCAGGGGCAGGATGGGGGCCGGCGGGGTGGCCGCCTGCGCCGCCGTGCTCGCGCTCGGCGTCACCGCAGCGCCCGCAAGCGCCGCGAAAGCCGCCAAGGTGACGATCAAGCGGACCACCGGCGGCATCCCGAACATCACCTCCGAGAACTACTTCGGCGCCGGCTACGGCTACGGCTTCGTCTTCGCCGAGGACAACATCTGCGAGATGGCGAACGACTACGTCACCGTCCGCGCCGACCGGGCCCGGTACTTCGGGCCGGACGAGGATTACGCGTCGCGCGGCAACGGCGCGACGATCAACAACCTCGACTCCGACTTCTTCTACCAGCGGATCATCGACACCGGCAAGGTCGAGGAGCTGATGGACCGCCCGCCGCCGATCGGGCCGCTGCCGGGGCTCCAGAAGGTCGTGCGCGGCTACGTCGCCGGCTACAACGCCTACCTGAGGAAGACGGGCGTCGACGGGATCACCGACCCGGCCTGCCGCGGCGCCGAGTGGGTGAAGCCGATCACCGAGCTCGACGCATACCGCCGCTTCTACCAGCTCGGCCTGCTCGCGAGCCAGACCGTCGCCGTCGACGGGATCGCGACCGCGGCGCCGCCGACGCCGGCGGTCGGCCGCGAAGAGGGCGAAGCCGCCGCCGAGGTCAGCCCCGCCGAGGAGGAGATGCTCGGCGAGCTCGACGCGGCGATGAATGAGTCGACGCTGGGCTCGAACGCCTACGGGCTCGGCAAGGAGGCGACGCAGAACGGCCGCGGCATGGTGCTCGGCAACCCGCACTTCCCCTGGTTCGGGACCGAGCGCTTCTACCAGGCCCACGTCCGTGTCCCCGGCAAGCTGAACGTCTCGGGCGCCAGCCTCTTCGGCGTCCCCGCGGTGCTGATCGGCCACACCCGGAAGCTGGCCTGGAGCCATACGGTCTCGACCGCGTTCCGCTTCACGCCCTTCGAGCTGCGCCTGGTGCCGGGCTCGCCGACGACCTATCTCGTCGACGGCCAGCCGCGGCAGATGACCTCCGACGAGGTGACCGTCGACGTCCGCCAGGCCGACGGCTCGCTGGCCGAAGAGACGCGGACGCTGTGGAACACCGAGTACGGCCCGGTGTTCACCTCGCTGCTCGGCCTGCCGCTCTTCCCCTGGACGCCGACGACCGCCTACGCGATGGGCGACGTGAACGCCGAGAACCTGCGCTACCTCAATCACTTCTTCGAGACCGACCGCGCCCGGTCCACGAAGGAGCTCCACGAGATCCTTCGCACCTACCAGGGGATCCCGTGGGTCAACACGATCGCCGCGGACTCGAAGGGCAAGGCGCTCTACGCCGACATCGGCGCGATCCCGGCCGTGCCGAACTCGAAGACGGCGAGCTGCAACACGGCGCTGGGCGTCGCCGCGACCAACCTGCTCGGGCTGCCCGTGCTCGACGGCTCGCGCTCGGAGTGCAACTGGGACTCCGATCCGGACGCCGTCGCCCCCGGCACCTTCGGCCCCTCGCACGAGCCCCACCTCTTCCGCGACGACTACGTGACGAACTCGAACGACAGCTACTGGCTCTCGAACCCCGAGCAGCCGCTCGAGGGCTTCGCCCGGATCATCGGCGACGAGCGCACCGAGAGCTCGCTGCGCACGCGGCTCGGCCTGCTCATGGTCCAGCAGCGGATCGCCGGCACCGACGAGTACGAGGGCCGGGGATTTACCCGGCAGCAGCTCCAGGACGTCGTCTTCAACAACCGCCAGTACGCGGGCGAGCTCTGGCAGGACGAGCTGGTCGCGATGTGCGAGGCGAACCCGAGCCTGACGGGCACCTCGGGCCCGGTCGACGTGAGCGAGGCCTGCCCGGTCCTCGCCGCCTGGGACGGCCGCGACGACCTCGACTCGAAGGGCGCGATCCTCTTCCGCCGCTTCGCCTCGCGCGCGCTCGGCTCCCCGGCGCCGGCCGGAGGCCCGCCGGCCAGCCCGTACTCGACGCCGTTCAGCCCGGCCGACGCGGTCAACACGCCGAACGGCCTGAACAGCTCGAGCCCCGCGGTGCGGGCGGCGCTCGCCGACGCCGTCGACGACCTGCGCGGCGCCGGCATCCCACTCGACGCGGCGCTTCGCGACTACCAGTTCACGGTGCGAGGCGATGAAAAGATCCCGATCCACGGTGGCCCCGGCGACCCGATCGGCGTCTTCAACGCGATCAGCGCCCCCTGGAACGGCAGCGGCTTCCGCGAGGTCCAGCACGGCTCGAGCATCGTCATGGTCACGAGCTTCACCGACGGCTGCCCCGACGACCGCTCGATCCTCACCTACTCGCTCTCGACCAACCCGAGGTCCCCCTACTACGCCGACCAGACCCGGATGTTCTCCGCGAAGGAATGGGTCGACCCGCCCTTCTGCGCCGGCGAGGTGCGGAAGGCGAAGGCGGTGGAGAAGGTGAAGCGCCTGCGCCCGAGGCGCTAGGCCGCCGGGCTACGGCCGAGCTCGAAGCGGATCGTCACCGTCAGGCCGCCGTCCGTGGAGTCGAACTCGACCGAGTCGGCGACGCTGCCGATGATCGAGAGGCCGAGGCCGAGGCCCGGGCTGTCGGGGTTCGGCTTCATGCCGCTGCCGCGGTCGGAGACCGCGATGATGAGCCGGTCGCCGTCGACGTCGGCGCGCACCGTGAACGGCAGCCGCTCGCGGTCCCGGTAGGCGTGGAAGACGACGTTGCTCGCGGCCTCGGAGACCGCGATGGAGACGACGCTCGGGTCGGCGCCGACCCGCTCGGCGTACTCGGCGACCGCCTGGCGGCACGCGCGCACGCTGCGGCGCTGCGGCTCGAAGTCGAGCTCCAGGCGCTCGACGTCAGCCGCGCGTTCGGTCATCAAACCCCCCGGTTGTGATCGGCCACGGTTCTCGAATAAAATCGCATCGCCGCGCGACGTGGGGCAGTGCCGTGGCGGTGGCCGGGCCAAGAGCAGGTACAGGTATGGACGAGGACACCCGCACAATCGACGCCGGGGTGCTGAAGATGGAGAGCGCCCGCGAGGGCGACAGCCATCGTCTCAAGCTGCTCGGCGAGTTCGATCTCGCCGGCGCGAAGGCGTTCGAGGCGGAGATCGGGCGGATCGAGGGGAGCGACCCGACCGAGATCGTGATCGACATGAGCGCGCTCGAGTTCATGGACTCCACCGGCCTGCGCCTGCTGCTCGAGACCGACATGCGCTCGCGGGAGAACTCGGAGCGGGTGCGCTATGTGCGCCCCGGCGGCGAGGTGGCCCGTCTGCTCCACCTCACGCGCGTCGACGAGCGGCTCGACTTCATCGACTGAGCGCGGTGGCCTAGATCTGGCCGAGGATCCGCCGGCGCCGCAGCACCCGCTCGCACAGCTCCAGGACCTCCGCCACCGCCTCGGACGCGGCCGGGTCGAGCGGGCCGGCGAGGGCACGCTCGGCGATCTGCCCGAGCTCCACCGCGCGCGCCCGGATCTCGCCGAGGTCCTCGAGCTGGTCCTCGGGCGCGCCGGGCCCGACCTCCGCGAGGAGCGCGCGGACCGCGGGCTCGAGCTGGAGCGCCGCCTCGCGCCGGCGCCCGGCGTCGACGTCGAGCCGCGCCCGCAGGACGAGCGTCTCGCACGCGCCGACCTCCCCGCGCCCGCCCAGGACGGCGGCGAGGCGCTCCTGCGGGCGCAGGGCCTCGGCGCGGCGGACCCGCTTGCCGGGATCGGGCGGGGCGTCGACGGCCTTCGTCCACTTCCCCGCGGCGAGCTCCTCGCCGTCGCCCCAGCCGACCCGCGTAGCGACCGGGTCGTGGGCGCCGAGGTCGTTCACCGAGGGGTCCATCGTCGCCGCTCGCTGGGCGTGGAGCGCGGAGTTGACGAGGACGAGGGCCTCGGCCACGAAGTCGTCGCGCGCCTCGGGGTCGCGGGTGATCCGGGCGAGCCACGCCTCCGCCTCGGCCTCGCCCGCGAACGGGTCGGCGCGCACGGCCGTCGCTCGTGTCGCCGGCAGCTCGTGCGGATCGGGATCGGACCCGGTCAGGCGGGCGTGCTTGCCCCGCTTTCGCCGGCCCCGGCGCGGCGCCGAGACCGTCGTGATCACCAGCACGTCGTCGGCGTCACCGGCGCCGGCTCGCACGAGGTAGCGGCCGTCGTCGATCCCGAGCCTGCCCGGGACCTCGAACTGAGCGAACCTGAAGACGGGCAGCGGAGGGGCTACTCGCCGATGTGGGCGTCGGAGGAGCGGCCGCTTCGCCGCTTGCCCTTCTCGTCGCCGTCGGCGGGCAGCGAGTACTTCGCCGGGCCGGTCGGGATCTCCGGGTTGTCGATCTCCGCGATCCGGCCGATCAGGCGCTCCCACTGCTCCGGCTTGAGCATGCGGACGAACTGCTTGTCCTGCTCCTGCGCGTCATAGAGCGGCTGGTAGCCGACGTGGATGTGGTCGGCGTGGTCGCCCATCGCGAAGGTCGGGCCGCCCATCTCCATCAGCGAGATCACCTGCGCCGGCTCCATGTTGCCCTGGAGCTTCAGGACCTGCTGGATCGTCGCCTCCGTGATCGAGCCGCGGCCCTGGTTGCCGAGGATCGGGATCCCGTTCACCTGGGCGATGTCGACCGCGTTGCCGGAGGAGTGGTGCGAGACCCCGCCGGAGGTCGTGTAGACGCTGTGGCCGCACTTGAGCGACGTGACCGTGAGCCGGAACCCGGACTCGGCGAGGTAGGACATGAGCGCGAGGATGCGGCGGTCGATCTGGCCGGTCTCGATGTCCTCGCGGCCGCAGGCGTAGATCTCGAGGCGCGGGTCGGAGAGCACCCGGCGCTGCAGCTGCGCCTTCGAGAGCAGCAGGATCTGGCCGATCGAGGCGTCGGAGAACCCGAACGGGTCCTTGCCGGCGGCGCGGTAGATCGCCGTCGCCTCGAGCAGCTTCCAGCCGTCGAGGATCGGCTTCGGGTCGATCTTCGGGGCGCCGCGGCCGGTCGGGCGGATCTGGAAGTTGACGTGCGAGGCGACCGCGTCGGACGGGCCGATCTCGCCGAGCACGGTTCCGGCGACCACCTGCGAGCCCTCGCGGAGCTGGGCCAGATCCATCGAGTCGCGGTCGAACTTGAGGACGCCGGAGAAGTAGGACTTGAAGCTCTCGTATGCCGGCATCTTCTTGTCGAGGAGCTCGTCGAGCTGGCCGGAGAGGCTCGCCTGGTCGACGTTGCGGGGCCGCTCGGGGAGGGCGTAGAGGCGCTCGCGGGAGTCCTCGGTGTTGGCGAGGGCGGGCTGGGCCCGTTCGGCGGGCTCGCGGTCGCCCGCCGGGCGGCCGCCGCCGTCGGAGCCGTCGGTCTTCAGCTTGCTGGCCGGGTCGGCGTCGGTCGCCGGGCCCGCCGGGGCCGGGTCCTTGTCGGGCGAGATCAGCTCGAAGTCGGCGGCCTTCAGGTCGCGCTCCTTGGGCACCGGGTGGACCTCGGAGATCTCGCCGAGCTCGGCGTAGGTGTAGCGGTTGCCGTAGGCGTCCTGGAGGACCAGGTAGTTGCCGAGCTGGTCGGAGCGGCCGATCTTCTTGATCACGCCGTCGTTGACGGCCACCACCGGCGCGCCCTCCTCGGCGTAGATGTTGATCCCGCGACGGGTCGGGGAGGACTCGTAGAGGCCGGAGGCGTCGCCCTCCTTCGCGCGGCGGGCGGCCTCGCGCTCGGAGATGTCGTCCGCGTAACGGGCCTTGGCGGCGACCGGGAAGTGGGCGCCCTCGGTGAGCCCGGTGATCGACCCGATCAGGTCGTCGGGGAGCTTGCCGTACTGCTCGGCGTACAGGAGGACCTCGTCGACGTACCAGTCGGCGTGGTTGTAGGCGAAGATCGCGCGGCGCAGGTCGGACTCGCCGCCGGCGGCGCGCAGGTAGCGGGCGGCGCCGCAGATCGCGTCGACCGGGTTGTAGGGGTCCTTGCGGCCGTCGCCGTTGGCGTCGACCCCGTAGGCCTCCCAGGTCGAGGGCAGGAACTGCATCCAGCCGATCGCCCCGGCGGTCGAGGTCACCCCGGCGAGCTGGCCGAAGTGGGTCTCGATGCGGTTGATCGAGGCCAGCACCTGCCAGGGGATCCCGTACTGGGTCCCGCAGGCCTGGTAGATCGGCAGCAGGAACGGCGGGATCGAGAACTGGTCGATGATCTCGTTCGAGATCCCGATCGGGGCGGGGGCGAAGTCGGCGACGCTCAGGGTGGGGTTGGACTTGCTCGGGCTGCCGTCGGGGTTGCGGAGCGGCGGGGCCTCCTGCTTGTCGCGGCCGCCGGGCTTGGAGGTGCCGTCGCCCTTGCCCTTGCCGGGCTTGACCCCGCCGGTGTCGTTGCCGCCGCCGTGGCCACCGCCGCCACCGTTACCGATGTCGGGACGGTCCAGGTCCGGGCTCTCAGTGTCAGGTTGAGGGTCAACGTCCGGGGTGGTGGTCGTGGTGCCCGGGGTCGTGGTGCTGGTCGAGCCGCCGCCCCCGCCGGTGGGCGCGTTGTATTCGTCGGTGTCGAGCGGGCCGGAGCAGCCGGGGTCCGCCGTGTCGGCGGTGCCGTCGCCGTCGTCGTCTTGCGTGTTTGAGCAGGCGGGGAGGGCGCCGCCGGCGGCGCCGCCCAGGTCCTCGCCGTCGGGGAGGTCGATCGAGACGTTGCCCTGGCCCGTTTCCAGCAGGTCGCCCTGGGCTCCGGCCACGGCAGCGACGGCCACGAGACCGATCGCGGCCAGTACGAGGATCAGTGCAAGCCTGTTTCTCAACCGTTCTCCATCCCTGGCCCCGGAGAACCGGTGGCCGCAACCGGACAGCAATTAGTGCCCGTCACGGAAGCGGGCGAAACGCTACTTCTTGTCTCTCTCGTATGCAACGTGCAACCGGCGGCTTGCAAGCCCCCTCCTAACCCTGCGTAAAACCTACCCCAACGAGTCGGATCAAGCGCAGGTTCCCAGCCACTTAACGCACTCTTCATCGGCACGCCTCTCAACCCTCTGTAGGCGCCTAGACCGCGCCACCGCGGATCCTCTACCCTGCCGCACGCGTGGACGACGACGAGGACAAGGGACTGCGCGACCGGATCTCGTCCGGCGGCGAGGAGGCGATCGGCAACCTCGCCCAGACGCTGCTCGAGAACCCGGTGTTCAACTCCGCGCTGGCGACGGCTCTCGGCGCGGGCGAGAAGGCCGTCCAGGCCCAGCGCTCCGCGATGGGCGCCCTCAACCTCCCCGCGGCCACCGACGTCGAGCGCCTCGAGCGCCGCGTGCGCTCGGTCTCCGAGCGGGTCGAGGCGATCGAGGACCGCATCGACGAGATCGCCCGCGACCTCTCGCAGCTCCGCAAGCAGCAGGCCGAGGTGAGCGCGGTCTCGAGCGACCGGTCTCGACCCGACGTCGAGGAACGCTCCGCCGCGAGCTAGCGGGCGGCGAGCGCCGCCGCCGCGGCTCGGCCCATCTCCAGCTCGGCCTCGAGCAGGCGCTCCTCGCCGATTCGCTCGCCGGCGGGCGTCGCGGCGACCGCGAGCACGCAGGCGACCTCGACGCCGAGCCGCGGGCCGAGCGCGAACATCGGCGCCGCCGCCATCTCGAACGCCTCGACCCCGGCAGCCGGACGGTCCCCGTCGTAGTAGTAGACGTCGACGGTCGCGACGGGCGCGCGCCGTGCCCCGGGCAGCGCCGCCGCGAGCGCCGCGGTCAGCTCCACGGAGGCGTCCACGGTCTCGGGCGCGCCGAGCTCCGTGCTGGTCCCGTCCCCGCCGAGCGCCCGGGAGGGAACCACGAAGGAGCCGAGCGGGACGCGCCCCGAGGCGCCGACGCCGGTCCCGACTCGCACGGCCCGCCGCACGCCCAGCTCGGCGAGCTCGGAGAGCACGATCGCGCCGCTCGGCCCGCCGATCCCGGTCGATTGGATCGTGAGCGGCCGGCCGCCGGCCTTGGCCTCGCCGTAATAGCCCCAGAGCCCGCGGTGGTGGTTCGACATCCTCGGCGCCACGAGCAGCTCCTGGGCCAGGGCGAGCGCCCGCCCGGGGTCGCCCGGCAGGATCGCGTCTGGCGCGATCGGGGCGGTGGGGTGGAGGTGGATGGTCATCCCGCAGTACTCGCCGACTTGATTCAGGCGAGGATAAGCTGGCCTGCATGAGCGCCGATGACGCCCGCGAGGAGGGCAAGGACGAGCGCGGCGGGCTCCCCGAGGGCCTCCGGAGCGCGGTCGAGAAGACGATCGCGGCGACCGCCGACACCGCCGCCGAGACGGCCGAGCGCGCCCAGGAGCTCCTCGACGAGGTCGCGCGGCGCGGCCAGAAGACGCGCGACGAGGTCGCCCGGCGGGGCCAGCAGACCCGGGAGGGGCTCTCCCGGGTCCGGTTCGCCTCCGCCGACGAGGTGAAGGAGCTGAACGAGCGCCTCGCGGGCATCGAGCAGCGCCTCGCGCAGATCGAGACCGCGCTGCGGGCGGCCACCGCCACCGCGTCGAGCCCTCCGACCGGGCAACCTAACCCTAAGGGTGAGGATTAGACTTGGCCGGTCGGCGGATCGTCATCACCGGGATCTCCGACCACTGGGCGATCGAGCTCGCCCGCAAGCTCGAACGCGACCCGTCGGTCGAGTTCATCGCCGGGATCGACTCCGAGCCGCCCGCCGCCGACCTCGAGCGCACCGAGTTCATCGAGGCCGACACCCGCAGCCCGCTCCTCTCCCGGCTGATCCCGGCGACCGAGCCCGACACCGTCGTCCACTGCGGGATCGTCTGGTACCCGACGGCGGCGAAGCCGGCGCGCGCGCTGCACGACATCAACGTGATCGGCTCCCTGCAGCTGCTCGCCGCCTGCGAGAAGGCGCCGACGCTCGAGCGGGTCGTGGTCCGCGGCTCGGCAGCGATCTACGGCTGCGAGGGCGCCTCGCCATCGTTCTTCACCGAGGACATGGCCCGCCGCCTGCCCCTGCGCACGCGCTTCCAGCGCGACATCGGCGAGCTCGAGAACTACTTCGAGACCTTCTCGCGGCGCCGCTCGGACGTCGTCTGCACGATGCTCCGCTTCCAGCCGGAGATCGGCCCCGGCCTGCGCAGCCCCCTGTCGCGCTACCTCTCGCTGCCCGCCGTCCCGACTCAGCTCGGCTGGGACCCGCGGCTGCAGCTCCTCCACGCCGACGACGCGACCGGGGCCCTGCACGCGGCGACGATGGACCCGGTGCGCGGCCCGGTCAACGTCGCCCCGACCGGGTCGATCTCGCTCACGCGCCTGCTGCGCCTCGCCGGGCGCCCGCAGATTCCGATCCCGCAGCAGTTCTTCGGCCCGGCGCTCTCGCGCTTCGGGCGGCGGGCGCTCGGCGCCGGCGAGGTCTACAACGACGCCCTGCGCCTGCTCCGCTACGGCCGCGGCGTCGACAACACCCGGCTGCGCGCCGAGCTCGGCTACGAGCCGCGTTTCGACGCGGTCGGCGCGGCCAGGGACTTCGCCGACAAGACGCGCGGTCGCAGCGTCATGCCGCTGCCCGGGCTGGGGGCGCTGGGCAAGGTGGTCCCGTGAGCGCGGCCCCCGAGACCGACACCGCCGAGGCGATCGCGGGCTTCCTGCGCGGCCTGGGCAGCGGGATCGGCTCCGGGCTCGACCCGACGACCGCCGCCGAGCGCGCCGCCTCCGGGCTGCCGCGCGGCCTGCGGACCTCGGTCGAGCGCGCGGCGCGGCGGATGCGCGGCGACTACCACGAGGACGAATGGGGCTTCGACGAGGAGTTCGCGGAGGCGGTCTTCCCGTTCTTCGAGTTCCTCTACACCACCTGGTGGCGGGTGCAGGCCGGCGGCCTCGAGCACGTCCCGTCGCACGGCCGCGCGCTGATCGTCTCCAACCACGCGGGCTCGCTCTTCCCGTTCGACGCCTCGATGATCACGGCGTCGATCATGAAGGAGCACCCGCTGCCGCGGTGGCCGAAGTTCATGGTGCTGAACTGGGCCTTCGTCCTGCCGTTCCTCTCGGCGTTCATGCGCCGGGTCGGCGGGCTCCCCGCGAGCCCCCACAACGCGCGGCGCGCGCTCGAGCAGGACCATCTGGTGATGGTCTTCCCCGAGGGCGTGAAGGGGACCGGCAAGCCGTTCTCCGAGCGCTACCGGCTGCAGCGCTTCGGCCGCGGCGGCTTCGTCGAGGTCGCGCTGCGGGCGCGCTCCTCGATCGTCCCGGTCGCGGTCGTCGGCTCCGAGGAGATCTACCCGATGCTCGGCGACAGCCGCCTGCTCGCCCGCGCGGTGGGCGCCCCGTTCGCGCCGATCACCCCGACCTTCCCCTGGCTCGGGCCGCTCGGCCTCGTGCCGCTGCCCTCGAAGTGGCGGATCGAGTTCTGCCCGCCGATCGACCTCTCCGATTACCCGCCGGAGGCGGCGGACGACCGCCGCCTGGTCTTCGACCTCTCCGAGCAGGTTCGCGAGACGGTCCAGGCTAAGGTCTACGAGAGCCTGGTCAAGCGGGGATCGGCTTTTCTCTAGATGAACGACCGGCCGCCCAAGGAAGCGAGCGAGGCGACGCGGCGGGTGCTCGCGGCGGCCGCCGAGGGTCTGCCCGCCGAGAACGACGACGCCGAGAACGCGGCGCGCGGGTTCGTCGGCGGCCCCGACAGCCTCGTGATCCGGGACCGCCAGGGCGACGTCGTCTGGGACATGGACGCCTACGGGTTCCTCGCCGACGGCGAGGGCGACGGCCCGCCCGACACGGTCCACCCGAGTCTGTGGCGCCACGTCCTCATCGACACGAGGCCGGGTCTTTACGAGGTCGCCGAGGGCGTCTACCAGGTGCGCGGCTACGACGTCTCGAACATGACCCTGGTCGAGGGTGAGCAGGGGGTGGTCGTCGTCGACCCGCTGATCTCGGTCGAGTGCGCGCGGGCCGGGTTCGAGCTCTACACCGAGCATCGGGGCGAGCGCCCGGTGAAGGGGATGGTCTACTCGCACAGCCACGCCGACCACTTCGGTGGCGCGAAGGGGATCGTCGACCCGGGCACCGTCGCCGCCGAGAAGATCCCGGTCTTCGCCCCCGAGCATTTCCTCGTCGAGGCGGTTTCCGAGAACGTCCTCGCGGGCAACGCGATGGTTCGCAGGGGCGGCTACATGTTCGGCAACTTCCTGCCCCGGGGGCCGCGCGGGCAGCTCGGCTCCGGGATCGGCTGGACGAGCTCCGACGGCAGTTTCTCGCTGATCCCCCCGACCGACGAGATCCGTCACACCGAGCAGTTGGAGATGATCGACGGCGTCCGCTTCGTCTTCCAGCTCGTGCCGGAGACCGAGGCGCCGGCCGAGCTCAACTTCCACCTGCCCGACCGCGGCGCCCTCTACGTCGCCGAGATCGCGACGCACACCCACCACAACATCCTCACCCTGCGCGGCGCCCAGGTGCGCGACGCGCTCGGCTGGTCGAAGTACCTGAACGAGGCGATCGAGCTCTTCGGCGCCGAGTCCGAGGTCCTCTTCCACGGCCACCACTGGCCGACCTGGGGACGCGAGGAGCTCGTTGAGTTCCTGAAGGCGCACCGCGACCTCTACCGATACATCCACGACCAGACCCTGAGGCTGATGAACCGGGGCCTCACGCCGACCGAGATCGCGGCCGAGATCGACCTGCCGCCGAGCGCGCGCGAGCACTGGTCGTGCCGCGGCTACTACGGCACCGTGAGCCACAACGTGCGGGCCGTCTACCAGCGCTACCTCGGCTTCTTCGACGGCGTCCCGGCCCACCTGGACCCGCTGCCGCCGACCGAGCTCGGTCGGCGCTACACGGACCTCGCCGGTGGGTCGGACGCGCTGCTCGCGAAGGCGCGCGAGGCATTCGAGGCGGACGACTACCGCTGGGCCGCGGAGCTGGGGCACCATCTCGTCTTCGCGGATCCCGAGAACCGCGAGGCGCGCGAGCTCGAGGCCGACGCCCTCGAGCAGATGGGTTACCAGTCCGAGAGCGCGATCTGGCGCAACTACTTCCTCACGGGCGCGCTCGAACTGCGATCAGGCCAACAGGAGACGCGCAACGTCGTCGCACAGGGCCGCGACGTCGCCCGCAACCTTCCGGTCGACATGGTCTTCGACGCAATGGGGAGCCGGCTCAACGCGCCGCGAGCCTCCGGAAAGCGGATCGTGATCAACTGGGACTTCACCGACCTCGGCGAGCGCTGGGTGATGACGGTCGAGAACTCGGCGCTCTCGACGGTCACGGGCCGGCTGGACGACGGCGCCGATGCGACGATCACGCTCACCCGCTCGGCGCTCGACTCGCTGATCCTCGGCGGCCCCGCCGCCGCCGCGAAGGAATACGTCACGAGGCAGGTGAAGCTCTCGGGGAACCGGCGCAAGCTGTTTGAGCTCCTCGGCCTCTTCGAGCTCCCCGATCCCGGCTTCGACGTAGTCACGCCCCGAGGGGTCTGACCCCAAAGGGACAGGTCGCCCCGCGATCGCGAGCGAGTAGCTTCCGCCCGGCATGGCGGGGTTCGGTCTCAGGCTGCTGCTCGCGGGCGTGTTGGTCGTCGCTGCGGCCTCGAAGCTCGCCGGTGGGCGGCGCGGGCAGGAGGCGCTCGCCACCTTCGGCCTCGACTCCGAGCGCGGCCGCGCGATCGCCTCGGGTGCGCTGATCGCGGTCGAACTCACCCTCGCCGCCGGCGTCGCCGCGGGGGTGGAAGCATTCGCCTGGGCGGCGGCGCTCTTCATGCTCGGGCTCTCCGGGGCGCTCGTCTCGGCGATCTCCTCGGGGCGCTCCGGCAGGCCCTGCGGCTGCTTCGGCGCCCGCTCGACCGTGGGCTGGGGCGCGGTCGCCCGCAGCCTCGTCCTCGCCGCCGGCTTCGCGGCGGTGCCGTTCCTGCCGGCGACCTCGACCTGGTGATCGTCGCAACGAGGCGCGTTTCGCGCATACACTGCCGAATCGTGGGGATCGCGACGGTGGAGAGGACGTCCGGCGGGGTCGCGTTTCGATCCGCCGATGAGCTGCGCGAGGTGCTCGAGCGCACCTTCGAGAGCGTCGACGCCGACGAGCGCATCGGCCCCCTCCTGCGCGCCGCCCACCTGCGCGCCCGCTTCGACTTCACCGACCTGGGCCTTCACCTGAACGTCGCCTCCTCGGATGGCGACGAGCACTGCGTGGACTGGAGCTTCGCGGCCCGCGCGCCGTGGCCGCCGAAGGTCGTCCTGAGGATGGACTCCGAGGTCGCCAACGGCTGGCTGCAGGGCAAGGAGTCGCTCGCGATCGCGATCGCCCGGGGCCGCGTTCGCTGCACCGGCGAGACCAAGTCGACGCTCTTCTTCGTGCCGATCGCGTCGCTGCTCGGCGAGCCCTACCGGCGGGTGATCGACGCCGATTACGAGCACCTGCGGATCGCCTGACGAGGGCGCGCCCGGGCTTCGAATTGGCCATTGACCCGGGCGCCGCGCGGGCGTAATCTCTGTTCACCAACCAAGGCAACAGGCCGAGAGCGGATCAGCGCCGGCCGAGGCCCTCTGGCGACTGGGGCGGTGTCGGCGTTTCGCGAGGCGAGAGCCAACGGCCGACGTTGCGGGCCGGTAAGCCCGCGAGCGACGGGGCAGCGCGACCCCGTCGCTCCTTGTCTGGGACTCATTTCTCGTCCCGAACCGCGATCCTGTAGTCCGTGGCCGACGAACGGATCTCGCTCCAGGAGGCATCGCGCCGGGCCGGCGTCTCGCCGGGGACTCTGAAGCGCTGGGCGAGCCAGGGCATCGTCCCGGTCAAGCGCGGCCGCTGGACCGGCGCGGCCGCGGCCCAGGCGCGCGTGGTCGCGCGCATGCGCGAGCGCGGCCACACGCTCGACTCGCTGCGCCAGGCCGTCCGCGACGGCCGGCTCTCCTTCGGCTACGCCGAGTCGCTGCTGCCGGACGCCGAGCGCAGCTTCACGCCCGCCGAGGTCGCGGCGAAGACCGGCCTGGAGGAGGAGCTGATCGAGCGCCTGATGGCGCTCCTCGGCACGCCGACAGCGCTCGAGGGGACCCTCACCGAGCAGGACACCGAGGCGATGGAGGTCGTCGCGGAGATCCTCGCGACCGGCTTCCCGCTGGTCGCCCTGCTCCAGCTCGTCCGCGTCTACGCCCAGTCGATGCGGAAGATCGCCGAGGCCGAGATCCGCATGTTCCACCTCTACGTCCACGAGCCCCTGATCCGCCAGGGGGTGGGCGCGCTCGAGATGGCGGAGGAGATGGAGCAGCTCGCCGCGGAGCTGATGCCGCTCACCGCGCCGCTCGCCGAGTACCTCCACGGCCGCTACCGCCGCTACTACTCCGAGCAGGACGTCGTCGGCCACATGGAGGCCGAGTTCGGCGGCAGGGATGACCTCGGCCGCGTCACGATGGCGTTCTGCTTCGTCGACCTCGCCGGCTTCACCCGCTACACCGAGGAGGAGGGCGACGAGGAGGCGCTCGACCTGATCGAGCGCTTCGTCGAGTCGGTCGAGGCGACCCTGCCCGGCGAGGCGACGGTGGTGAAGACGATCGGCGACGAGGTGATGATCGTCTCGCCCGAGCCGGTGTCGCTCACCGAGTGGTCGGTCGGCTTCCTCGGCCTCTTCCAGGAGCGCCCGCAGCCCCGCGTCGGCCTTCACTACGGCGACGCCGTCTACCGCGACGGCGACTACTTCGGCACCCAGGTGAACCTCACCCACCGGGTCGTCGCCCGCGCGCTGGGCGGCGAGGTGATGGTGACCCGCGGGATCGCCGGGGCGGCCGAGGACTCCGAGTACCTGCACTTCGAGCCGATCGGCGAGGTCGGCCTGAAGGGCTTCCCGACCCCGATCGAGCTGTTCACGGTGCACCCGGCCCACGAGACCGGGGAGCACGGGATCGTCGAGCGCTGAGCGGTGGCGGACGCGGCCGCCGGGGCCTTCGCCGAGCTCGCCGCCGCGATCCGCGAGAGCGGGCTCGTCCCGCCGGGGTCGGGCGGGGTCGTGCTCGTCTCGGGAGGCGCCGACTCCGCCTGCGCAGCGGCCGGGCTCGCCGAGGTCTGCGGCGCCGCCAACGTGACCGCGCTGACCGTGAACTACGGGCTCCGCGAGACCGCCGGCGAGGACGAGCGGGTCTGCCGCGAGCTCTGCGCGCGGCTCGGGATCGAGCTCGAGGTCGCGCGGCCCGAGCTCGGTGAGGGGAACGTCCAGGCCGCGGCGCGCGACGCGCGCTACGCCGCCGCCGAGCGCCTGAGAGCGCTGCGCGGGGGCGGGTGGATCGCGACCGGGCACACCCGCACCGACCTCGCCGAGACCGTGCTCTACCGGCTCGCGGTCTCGCCCGGCCGGCGCGCGCTGCTCGGCCTGCCGGCGCGGCGCGGGCGGCTGATCCGCCCGTTGCTGGCGCTCGAGCGCGCCGACACCAGGCGGCTCGCCGCGGCGGCCGGCCTGCCGTTCGCCGACGACCCCACGAACGACGACCCCGCGTTCGCCCGCAACCGCATCCGTGCCGAGGTCCTGCCGGCGCTCCGCGCGCTCAGCCCCGCCGCCGAGCGCAACCTCGCCGAGACCCGCGCCGAGCTCGCCGAGGAGGGCGAGGTCCTCGACCGCCTCGTCGCCGAGCTACTCGAGTCCGCCGGGGCCGGGGGCGAGGTCGCCGCGATCTCGGCCGACGCGCTCGCCGGCGCCGAGCCCGCGCTCGCCCGGCTCGCGCTGCGCGCGCTCGCGGAGCGCGCTGCCCGCCGCGAGGTCGCGATCGGGCGCGCCCGCGCCGCGGAGATCCTGCGCCTGGCGGCCGCCTCGGAGGGCGGCCAGGTCGACCTCGGCGGCGGCCTGCGGGCGATCTGCGAGGGGGGCTTCGTCAGCTTCTCCGCGGGCGCCGCCGACGCGGCGCCGGAGCCCGCCGCGCTCACGATCCCCGGCGAATGCCGGTTCGGCCGCTGGCTCGTCCGCGCCGAGGTTCGCCCCGCGCCGGTCGAGCCGGGCGGGCCCGAGCGGGCGACGCTCGACGCGGCGCCGCTGGGCGCGGCCGTCGTGGTCCGGGCCTGGAGCGACGGCGACCGGATGCGCCCGCTCGGCCTCGGCGGCTCGAAGTCGCTGCAGGACCTCTTCACCGATCAGCGCGTGCCGCGCTCGATGCGGCGCTCGCTGCCCGTGGTCGAGGCCGCGGGCCGCGTCGCCTGGGTCGCGGGCGTCGCGGTGTCCGACGAATTCAAGCTGACCGAGGCGACCCGCGAGGTCGCGGTGCTGAGCGCCCGGCCCGCGTAGGCGCGCGCCCGCCGAACCCGGCTAGCCTGCGGGCCGTGGAGGCCGGCCTGAACGCATCGCGGATCGGCGAGGTGCTCGTCGAGACCGCCGATCTCGAGCGGCGCGTCGCCGAGCTCGGCGAGGAGATCAGCCGCGACTACGAGGGCAAGGAGTTGATCCTCGTCGGCGTGCTGAAGGGCGCGATCGTCTTCATGGCCGACCTGATGCGCCACCTGACCGTGCCCTGCGAGCTCGACTTCATGGCGGTCTCCTCGTATGGCTCGCAGACCGACTCCTCCGGGGTCGTCCGCATCCTCAAGGACCTCGACGCCTCGATCGGGGGCCGCGACGTCCTGATCGTCGAGGACATCATTGACTCCGGCCTCACCCTCCAGTACCTGCTGCGGAACCTGCGGGCCCGCGACCCGCGGTCGCTCGAGGTCTGCGCCCTCTTGACCAAGCCGGAGCGCCGCCGCGTCGACCTGCCCACCCGCTACGTCGGCTTCGAGATCCCGAACCGGTTCGTCGTCGGCTACGGCCTCGACCACGCCCAGCGCTACCGCAACCTGCGCCACATCGCCGCGCTCGAGCAGGGCCCGTAGGCGCGATCGGCCGGGAAGCCGCCCCGGGCCGCGCCGGCAGGAGGGCGCTCCGCCGCGCCGAATCGGGCCTCGCGGTGTTTAGTGGAGGCAAAGTTGCCCGGTTACACTGACTTTCGATTGTGAAGCGGTTTTTTAGAAGCGCGGCGTTCCCGATCCTGATCGTGCTCGTGCTCGCGTTCTTCGCGCAGCGGCTGATCACACCGGGCGAGCAGACCGAGGCGCCGACCTACAACGAGTTCCTCACCCAGATCGAGGAGGACCCGGAGTCGATCGACAAGGTCACGCTCCAGGCCCAGAAGAACAAGATCGAGGTCCTCGAGGCGAACGGCGAGGAGTACGAGACCGGTTTCCCGCAGAACACCGAGGAATCGCTGGTCAACACGCTGCAGCGCAACGAAGTCGAGACCGTCGTCGAGGGCGAGTCCGGGTCCTCGATCCTCAGCCTCCTGACCTACATCCTGCCCTTCGTCCTCTTCTTCGCCTTCTGGGTCTTCCTGATGAACCAGATGCAGGGCGGCGGCTCGAAGGTGATGAGCTTCGGCAAGTCGCGCGCGAAGCGGATGTCCGTCGACGCGCCCAAGATCACCTTCCGCGACGTCGCGGGGGC
>DASUSH010000004.1:0-14101 GCA_036375215.1 Solirubrobacterales bacterium | reverse complement strand
ACCGGAGCCGACGCTGCGGCGGCGATCGGCCCGCGGCTGGCGAAGGACGCCCTGGCGGTCAGCGTGAACGGCGACGTCCGTGACCTCGGCGCGCCGCTGGACGACGGCAGGCAGATCGAGATCCTGACGCCGGGGAGGCCCGAAGCGCTCGAGGTCCTGCGGCACGACACCGCCCATGTGCTCGCGACGGCCGTGCTCGACCTGTGGCCGGAGACCAAGGTCTCGATCGGGCCGCCGATCGAGGACGGCTTCTACTACGACTTCGAGTTCCCGGACGGCTTCCGGCCGTCGGACTCCGACCTCGAGCGGATCGAGGCCGAGATGGCGAGGCACGTCGCCGCCGACGAGCCGTTCGAGCGCACCGACGTCGCCCCGGGCGCGGCGATGGAGCGCTTCGCCGCCGAGGACCAGCCATACAAGGTCGAGCTGATCGAGGACCTCGTCCGCGACGAGGGGGTCGAATCGGTCTCGCTGTACCGCAACGGCCCGTTCGAGGACCTCTGCCGCGGCCCGCACGCGCCCTCGACCGCGCGGATCGGCGCCTTCAAGCTGACCTCGACCGCCGGCGCCTACTGGCGCGGCGACGAGACCCGGCAGATGCTGACCCGGATCTACGGCACCGCGTTCTTTACCGAGCAGGACCTCGAGCGCCACGTCGAGCAGATCGAGCAGGCGCGCGAACGCGACCACCGCCGCCTCGGCCCCCAGCTCGGGCTCTTCACCTTCCGCCCCGAGGCGCCCGGGATGCCGTTCTGGCAGCCGAACGGCACGATCCTCTTGCGCACGATCGAGGCCGAGGTGCAGAGCCAGCTCCGCAGGCGCGGCTACAAGGAGGTGAAGACCCCGCAGGTGCTCGACGAGGAGCTCTGGCATCGCTCGGGCCACTACGACAACTACCGCGAGAACATGTTCTTCACCGAGCCCGCGGAGCGCGAGCGCGCGGGCGAGCGCCGGTTCGCCCTGCGGCCGATGAACTGCCCCGGCGCCTGTCTTGCCTACGACTCCGGCCGGCACTCCTACCGCGACCTGCCGCTGCGCCTCGCCGAGTTCGGCCAGGTCTTCCGCTTCGAGCGCGAGGGCGTCCTGCACGGCCTCCTGCGGGTGCGCTCCTTCACCCAGGACGACGCCCACGTGTACTGCACGATCGAGCAGGTCCCCGGCGAGGTGATCGACATCGTCGAGGCGATCGACGAGCTCTACGCGACGTTCGGGTTCGACGACGTCCGCGTCGAGCTCTCCACCCGCCCCGAGAAGTCGATCGGCACCGACGAGGAGTGGGAGGCGGCGACGGCCGCGCTCGGCGACGCGCTCGAGCGGATCGGCCGCCCCTATGCGGTGAACCACGGCGACGGCGCCTTCTACGGCCCGAAGATCGACTTCCACGTGACCGACGCGCTCGGGCGCTCGTGGCAGTGCGGCACCTGCCAGGTCGACTACTTCATGCCAAAGCGCTTCGAGCTCACCTACACCGGCGCCGACAACGCCGAGCACCGGCCGGTGATGATCCACCGGGCACTGCTCGGCTCGATGGAGCGGTTCGCCGGGATCCTGATCGAGCACCACGGCGGCCGGTTCCCGCTCTGGCTCGCCCCCGAGCAGGTGATCGTGCTGCCGGTCGCCGACCGCCACAACGAGTACGCGGAGACCGTCCGCGCCGCGCTCCACGACGCCGGCCTGCGGGTGCGGGTCGACGAGCGCTCGGAGTCGGTCGGCAAGAAGATCCGCGACGCGGAGCTCGCCAAGGCCCCCTACATGCTCGTCGTCGGCGACCGCGAGCTGGAGGCCGGAGAGGTCTCGATCCGCTCCCACGAGCGCGGCGACCTGGGCGCGATGGCGCTGCCCGAGGTCACCGACCGCCTCGTCGAGGAATCGGCGGAGCGCCCCGACCTGAGCGCCGCCGGAGGCTGAGCGATCGCTCGCCTCCGACCCCATCTCGTATACTCGCCTGCGAATGATGGGCACCCACCAAACGCCGCGCCGCTGAGCGCCCCGCGTGCCCTCACCCTTGCCAGACCAACCCGCCTCCGAGTCTCCGCCGCGAACTTGAGCCTCGACGTGCTTCCTCGATAGTGCCGGTCCCCCGTAGGTTCGACCGGCGCCCCCCCGAGCGCGACACCACTCGGATCAACGAGCGGATCCGGGTTCCCGAGGTGCGCCTGATCGGCGCCGACGGCGAGCAGGTCGGCGTCGTGCCCACCGACAAGGCGATGGCCCAGGCCCGCGAGGCGGACCTCGACCTGGTCGAGGTCGCGCCGGACGCCCGGCCGCCGGTCGTCCGCCTGCTCGACTACTCGAAGTACAAGTACGAGCAGGAGCAGAAGGCGAAGGCCGCCCGCAAGCACCAGCAGCAGGTCAACATCCGCGAGATCAAGCTGCGACCGAAGATCGCCGACCACGACTACAACACGAAGAAGGGCCACGTCGAGCGCTTCCTCAGGCACAACGACAAGGTCAAGGTCACGATCATGTTCCGCGGCCGCGAGCAGGCCCACCCCGAGCGCGGCAGGGCCCTGCTCCAGCGCCTCTTCGAGGACCTCGGCGACCAGGCCGTGATCGAGCAGCAGCCCCAGCAGGAGGGGCGCAACATGCACATGCTCGTCGCGCCCACGCGTGAGGCGATCGCCGCCGGCGAGGCCGCCAAGGGTCCGAAGGACGGTGGCGACTCCGAGTCGCCGCCGCAGGACTCCGCGGAGCCCTCCGGCGGCTCCGCCGAAGCCGCCGCCTGAGCGAAGTCCGCGCGGACCGCGCGAGTCACACCGGCACGCTTACCCGGAGCCCGGCGGAAACTCGGCGGGCGTCTGCTTCAATACTCGGCGCCGATGCCGAAGATGAAGACCCATTCCGGCGCCAAGAAGCGCTTCAAGAAGACCGCGAGCGGCAAGCTCCGCGGGCGGCGCGCGTACTCGAGCCACATCCTCGAGAAGAAGTCGCCCAAGCGCAAGCGCCGGATGGCCCGGCCGGTCGAGATCGAGACCCAGGATGCGCGCCGGGTCAACAGACTGCTCGTGAAGGGCGGCCGCAAGTGAGCCGGGCGACGAACGCGCCGGCCCGCAACCGGCGGCGCAAGAAGACGCTTCGCAAGGCGAAGGGCTACTGGGGGCGCAAGCACTCGAGCTACCGCTTCGCCAAGGAGCAGGTGGCGCGCTCCGAGCGCTACGCGTACCGCGACCGGCGCAACCGCAAGCGCGAGTTCCGCCGCCTCTGGATCACCCGCATCAACGCCGCCGCGCGGCGCGAGGGGATGAGCTACTCCGAGCTCATGCACGGCCTGCGCGAGGCCGGCGTGGAGGTGAACCGCAAGATGCTGGCCGACCTGGCCGTGAAGGACCCCGAGGGCTTCCGCCGATTCGCCGAGCTCGCCCGGGAGGCCGTCGCTGCCTGACCACAGACCGCGACGGAACCGAATCTCCCGGGGCGCCCAGCGAGGCGCCCTTTTTCGTTCCCCACCGATGATCACATCACCCGACAACGAGAAGCTGAAGACGATCCGCAAGCTCGCGGCAGCGCGCGAGCGCAGGCGGACCGGGCTCTTCGCGGCGGAGGGGGAGGACCTGGTGGAAGCGGCCGCGGCGGCCGGCGCGGAGGCGGAGTTCGTGCTCGTCGCCGGCGAGGACGTCGAGCCCGAGCTGCTCGACGCCGTCAGCACGCTCGGCTCGGGCACGCGGGTGATCGGCGTCTACCCGCAGCGCTGGTCCGAGCCCGGCGGCGAGCTCGCGCTCTACCTGCACGGCGTCGGCGACCCCGGCAACGTCGGGGCCGCGATCCGCGCCGCCCACGCGCTCTGCGACGGTCCGGTCGTGCTGGGACCGGGCTGCGCCGATCCCTTCTCGCCGAAGGCGGTGCGGGCGAGCATGGGGTCGGTCTTCGCGCGGCCGCCGGCCCGGGCGGAGGTCGCCGAGCTCGCCGGCGCCCTGGTCGCGCTCGACGCCCGCGGCGATCGCGAGCTCGCCGAGCTCGATCCCGAGCCTCCGGTGGTGGTCTGCGTGGGCGCCGAGCGCGAGGGGCTCCCGGCGGAGGTCACCGCGGCGGCCGCGGCAAGCGCCCGGATTTCGATCCGCGACGGCGGGCCAGACTCGCTGAACGCGACGATGGCGGCGACGGTGGCCCTGTACGAGCTCGGACATAGGATGCGCCGCCATGCCTGAGTCCGCCACAGACCGGGTGGCCCGGCTGCGCTCCGAGGCAGAGGCGGCGATCGCCGCCGCCGCGACCCCCGAGGCGCTCGAGGAGATCCGGGTCTCCTTCCTCGGCCGCAAGTCGGCGCTAACCGCGATCCTGCGCGGGATCGCCGGGCTGCCCGCCGAGGAGCGGGGGCCGGTCGGCAAGGCGGGAAACGAGGCGCGCGTCGCGCTCGAGGAGAGGCTCGGCGCCCGCCGGCGCGAGCTCGAGGCCGCCGAGCTCGAGCGGCAGGTCGCCGAGGACGCGATCGACGTCACCCTGCCCGGCACCCCGCGGGCCCCGGCGGGCTCGCGCAACCTCCTGATCCGCACCCAGCGCGAGATCGAGGACGTCTTCGTCGGCCTCGGCTACCGGGTGATGGAGGGGCCTGAGGTCGAGCTCGACTACTACAACTTCACCGCGCTTAACCACCCGCCCGGCCATCCGGCGAGGATGGCGCAGGACACCTTCTACGTCGACCCCGCAACGGTCGACGCCGACCTCCGGATCGACGGGCTCCCGCCCGGCCCGGAGGACGTCGTCCTGCGCACGCATACCTCGCCGATGCAGGTCCGCTCGATGGAGGCGCAGGAGCCGCCGATCTTCATCGTCGTCCCGGGCCGCTGCTACCGAGCCGACCCCTTCGACGCGACCCACAGCCCGGTCTTCCACCAGGTCGAGGGGCTCGCCGTCGGCGAGGGGATCACGCTCGCCGACCTGAAGGGGACGCTCGACCAGTTCGCCCGGGCGATCTTCGGCTCCGAGCGCGAGACCCGGTTTCGCCCCGGGTTCTTCCCGTTCACGGAGCCGAGCGTGGAGGTCGATGTCTCCTGCTTTAAGTGCGGAGGCTCCGGCTTCCTGCCGGACGGAAGCCGCGACCCGCTCTGCAAGGGGGTCGGCTGGATCGAGATCCTGGGCTCGGGGATGGTCGACCCCAACGTCTTCGGCTTCGTTCGCGAGAACGGCTACGACCCCGAGCGGGTGCAGGGCTTCGCGTTCGGCATGGGGATCGAGCGGATCGCGATGCTGAAGCACGGCGTGCCCGACCTGCGCAAGTACTTCGAGAACGACGTCCGAGTGCTGGGGCAGTTCCGGTGAAGGTCCCGCTCTCCTGGCTCTCCGCCTACTGCGACCCCGGCCTCTCGGTCGAGACGCTCGCCGACCAGCTCGCCCTGCGCGCGATCGAGGTCGAGCGGATCTCCCACTCGGGCACGACCTCCCCCGAGAACTTCGTCGTCGGCCGCGTGCTCTCAGCCGAGCAGCACCCCAACGCCGACCGCCTGCGCGTCTGCGAGGTGGAGACCGGCGACGGGCCGCGGACGATCGTCTGCGGCGCGCCGAACGTCGCCGCCGGTCAGACGGTCCCGGTCGCGCTGCCCGGCGCGGTCATGCCCGACGGCACGAAGCTCGGCAAGGCGAAGCTGCGCGGGATCGAGTCCGACGGGATGATCCTCTCGGAGACCGAGCTCGCCATCGGCGATGACGGCGATGGGATCGCGGTTCTCGCCGATCGCCATCCGCCGGCCGGGCTCGAGGCGGGAACGCCCCTGAACGAGGTCGTCGCGATCGCCGATCCGGTGATCGAGCTCGAGCCCACCTCGAACCGGGTCGACTGCTTCGGTGTCTACGGGGTCGCCCGCGAGGTGCGCGCGATCACCGGCGCCGAGCTCGCGCCGGCCCCCTGGGAGGAGGACGCCGAGCCGAACGGGGAGGGGCGGGTCGAGGACCACGCCTCGGTCGCGGTCGAGGCGCCGGAGCTCTGCCCGCGCTTCACCGCGCGCGTCTTCACCGACGTCACGATCGGGCCCTCCCCGCTCTGGCTCAAGGCCTGGCTCTCGGCGGCCGGCCAGCGGCCGATCAACAACGTCGTCGACATCACCAACTTCGTGATGCTGATGACGGCGCAGCCGCTGCACGCCTTCGACCTCGACAAGGTCCCCGGCGGCGAGCTCATCGTCCGCACGGCGAACGCGGGGGAGACGATGCGCACGCTCGACGGCGTCGAACGCCGCTTCGACACGGAGGCCGTGCTGGTCTGCGACCGCGACGGGCCCTCGGGCGTCGCCGGGATCATGGGCGGCGAGGTCTCCGAGGTCTCCGCGACGACGACCTCGGTCCTGCTCGAGGTCGCGACCTGGAACGGGGTCAACATCCTGCGGACCTCGCGCAAGCTCGGCCTGCGCTCGGACGCCTCGAACCGCTTCGAGAAGCAGCTCCACCCCGCCCTCGCGATCCGCGCGCAGCGCGTCGCCTCGCGGCTCATGATCGAGCTCTGCGGCGCGAAGCTCGTCCCCGGCACGATCGACGTCGCCGCCACCGAGCCGCCGCCACGGCGGATCGGGCTGCGTGGCGAGCGGGTGGAGGGGCTGCTCGGGATGCCCGTCCCGCGTGCCGAGCGCGAGGAGTACCTGCGCCGGCTCGACTTCGAGGTCACCGCCGACGGCGAGGACCTCGAGGCCCTGGTCCCGCCGCACCGCTACTACGACGTCACCCGCGAGGTCGACCTGATCGAGGAGGTCGGGCGCGTCCACGGCTACGCCGAGCACCTGCCGAGCCGGCTCCCCGAGGGGATCGGCCACGTCGGCGCGCTCACCCGCGAGCAGGCGCTCCGCCGCCGAGCGGAGGACGTGATCCGCGACATCGGCTTCGACGCCGTCGTCACCCTCAGCCTCACCGACCCGGGCACGCCCGGCCGGCTGCGGATCGGGGAGGGCGACGAGCGTGCCGCGCCGATCACGATCTCCAACCCGCTCTCGCGCGACCACTCGGTGCTGCGCACGACCCTGCTCGGCTCGCTCCTCGACGCGGCCCGCCACAACCTCGCCCACGGCGCCGAGCGCGTCGCCCTCACCGAGTCCGGCCGCGCCTACCTGCCGACCCGCCCCGAGGGGTCTGACCCCAAAGGGACAGGTCCGCTCGCCGGGGTCTTCGCGGGCGAGCGCCCGGCGCCCGCCTACGAGCCACACCGGATCGCCGCGCTCACCGTCGGGCCGCTCGCGGTCTCGGGCTGGCGGGACGACGACGGGACCGCGGACTTCTACGCGCTCAAGGGCGCGCTCGAGTCGCTCTGCGCCCAGCTCGGCGCCGAGGTCTCGGTCGAGGCCGGCGAGGAGCCGTTCCTGCATCCCGGGCGCGCGGGCAGGGTGCTGATCGAGGGGACCGAAGCCGGCTGGATCGGCGAGGTCCACCCGCTCGTCTGCCGCGAGTGGGACATCGACGCCGCGGTCGCCTTCGAGATCGACCTCGCGGCCCTCGTCGCCGCCTCGCCGCTCGGGATCGAGCAGTACGAGGACGTGATCTCCTATCCCGCCGTCCACGAGGACATCGCCGTCGTCGTCCCCGAGGGCGTCGAGGCCGCCCGGGTCGCGGCCGCGGTCCGCGAGGGGGGCGGCGCTCTGCTGCGCTCGGCGCGGATCTTCGACGTCTACCGCGGCGAGCAGGTGGGCGAGGGCCGCAAGAGCCTCGCCCTGCGGCTCGAGTTCCGCGCGCCCGACCGCACGCTGACCGACGAGGAGGTCGCCGAGCGGCGCGCCGCGATCACGGACGCGCTCGGGGGAATCGGGGGGTCGCTCCGTGAGTGATCCGAAGCGGGTCGGAGTCGTCGGCGCCTCCGGGTTCACCGGGGCGCTCGCCGCCGAGCTCGTCTGGCGCCATCCGCGGCTCGAGCTCGCCGCGGCGACCGCGCGCGCCGAGGCCGGCACGCCGCTCGCCGAGCTCTACCCGCGCTACCGGGTGCCGATCACGCTCTCCGAGTACGAACCGGGCGCGGCGAAGGGTTGGGACGCGGCGATCGTCGCCTACCCCCACGGCGCCGCGGCGCCGGTGGTGGCGGAGCTCGCGGCGGCCGGCCTGCCGGTAGTCGACCTCTCCGCGGACTTCCGGATCCGCGAGCGCTCGACGTACGAGCGCTGGTACGGCGAGCACCCCGCATTCGAGCTCGTCGCGGATGCCGCCTACGGGCTCACCGAGCTGAACCGGGAGGCCGTCGCGACGGCGAAGATCGTCGCCAACCCGGGCTGCTACCCCACCGCGACGATCCTCGCGCTCGCGCCGCTCGCCGCCGAAGGCCTCCTCGACGACGTCATCGTCGACGCCAAGTCCGGGGTCTCGGGGGCCGGGCGGGGCGGCGGGGACCGCCTTCACTTCGTGAACGTGGACGAGAACCTGAGCCCGTACGGGACCGCGGGCCACCGCCACGAGCCCGAGATCGCGCAGGAGCTCGCCGCCCTCGGCGCGGCGGCGGCCACGACCGTGACGTTCGTCCCGCACCTCGTCCCCCTCGACCAGGGCGAGCTGGTCAGCTGCTACGTGCGGCCCGCGCGCGAGCTGGGCGCCGACGAGCTGCGCGCGCTCTACGCGGCGCGCTACGCCGACGAGCCCTTCGTCGAGCTCGTCGACGCCCCGCCGGGGGTCCGCGACGTCCGCGACACGAACTTCTGCCGGATCCACGTCACGACCGACAGCCACGGCCGGCCGCTCGTCTTCTCGGCGATCGACAATCTCTGGAAGGGCGCCTCCGGGCAGGCGATCCAGAACCTCAACCTGATGCTGGGGCTCGAGGAGAGCGAGGGCCTCTCGTGAGCGGCTTCTTCCGATCGCGGTGGGTCGAGGCGCCGGAGGGCGCCGAGGAGCTCGAGCCCGCGCAGCTCGCGCCGGGATTCCGCGCCGGCGGCGCCGCCTGCGGGCTGAAGGGCGGCGGCAAGACCGACGTCGGGCTCGTCGTCTGCGACGCCGACGATGTCGCCTCGGCGCTGCTCCTCACCCGCAACGCCGCGGCCGCCGCGCCCGTGCGGGTCTGCCGCGAGGACGTCGACGCCGGCGGCCTGCGCGCCGCCGTCGTCAACTCGGGCAACGCCAACGCGGCCACCGGCGAGCAGGGCTACCGCGACGCGCTCGCGATGCGCGACGCCGCGGCGGCGGAGCTCGGGATCGACCCGCGCTCGGTCGCGGTCGGGGAGACGGGCGTCATCGGCGTCCCCCTGCAGGTCGACGAGGTGCTCGCCGGGATCGGCCGCGCCGCCGAGGGGCTCTCCGAGCAGGGGGGCGAGGCGTTCTCGGAGGCGATCATGACCACCGACGCCTTCCCGAAGCGCTGCACGATCCGTGCCGGCGGCGTCACCCTCTCGGCGCAGGCGAAGGGCGCGGGGATGATCGAGCCCGGGTTCGCAACGATGCTCTGCTTCTGCCAGACGGACGCCGTCCTCGGCGACGCCGCCGGCGCCCTGCGCGCCGCCGCCGGCGACTCCTTCGAGCGGATCACCGTCGACGGCCAGCTCAGCACCAACGACATGGTGATGCTGCAGGGGAGCGGGGCCTCGGGCCTGCCCCTGCCGGAGGGACTGCTCGAGGCCGTCCTCCTGCAGCTCGCGATCGAGATCGTCCGCGACGGCGAGGGCGCAAGCCGGGCCGGGCGGATCGCCGTCACCGGCGCCGCCTCCGCCGAGGAGGCCGATCGGGTCGCGCGCGCGATCGCGAACTCGCCGCTCGTCAAGACCGCGCTCCACGGCCGCGACCCGAACTGGGGCCGGATCGCGCAGGCGGCCGGGATGGCGCTTGCCGGCGAGGAGCTGCCCGAGCTCGGGCCCGCCGAGATCGACGCGTCCGAGCTCGCCGGCGGGGAGCCCGAGGCCGAGCTCTCGCTCGCCCTCCGCCGCGGCAACGGCGCCGCCCACGTCTTCTTCTCGGACCTCACCAAGCGCTACGTCGAGATCAACGCCGAATACACGACATGACGAAACGCACCGACCGCACCGACCGCATCGAGACCCTCCTCGAGGCACTGCCCTACATCCGCGAGTTCCACGGGCGGACCGTGGTCATCAAGTACGGCGGCGCGGCGATGCGGGACGAGCGGCTGCGCGACGACTTCGCGACCGACGTCGTCTTGCTGAAGTACGTGGGGCTCAACCCGGTGGTGGTGCACGGCGGCGGACCGGACATCACCTCCTACATGGAGCGGCTCGGGATGGAGGTCCGCTTCCACGAGGGCGTCCGCGTCTCCGACCCGGCGACCGTCGAGGTGGCGAAGATGGTCCTGCTCGGCAAGGTCAACACGGACATCGTCTCCCGCCTCAACCGCCACGGCCAGCCCGCCGTCGGGCTCTCCGGCGAGGACGGGTCGATGTTCGAGATCCGCCCGCACCCGAACAAGGACGAGGTCGGGTTCGTCGGCGACATCGAGCGCGTCGACGTCGACGTCCTGAACCACATCGCCGCCGACTACATCCCGGTGATCGCGTCCGCCGGAGCCGACCGCGAGGGCAACTCCTACAACGTGAACGCCGACACCGCCGCCGGCATGGTCGCCGCGGCGCTGCGCGCCTACAAGGCGATCTTCCTCACCGACGTCGAGGGCTGGCTCGCCGATCCCGCCGACCCCGGATCGTTGATCTCGCGGACGACGGTCGCCGAGCTCACCGAGGCGATCCCGTCGCTCGCCGGCGGGATGCGGCCGAAGCTCGCAGCCTGCGCCGAGGCGATCGCCGGCGGCGTGCAGTCGGCCCACATCGTCGACGGCCGCCGCCCGCACTCGCTGCTCTTGGAGCTCTTCACCGACGCCGGCATCGGCACGATGGTCACCCCGTGAGCGTGGGGGAGACGCGGGCGCTCGACGACCGGTTCGCCATGCCGACCTATCCGCGGGCCCCGGTCGAGTTCGTCCGCGGCGAGGGGTGCCGGCTGTGGGACTCGGAGGGAAAGGAGTACCTCGACTTCTTCGCCGGCCTCTCGGTACACAACGCCGGCCACTGCCACCCACGGATCGTCGCTGCGATCGCCGAGCAGTCGCGCACCCTGATGGGCACCTCGAACCTCTACCTCTCGGAAAACGCGGCACGCCTCGCCGAGCGGCTCGCCGAGTCGAGCCTCGGTGGCCGTGTCTTCATCTGCAACTCCGGGGCGGAGGCGAGCGAGTGCGCGATCAAGCTCGTGCGCAAGCGCGCCCACGGCCGCGGGATCGCGCGACCCGAGATCGTCGTCCTCGAGGGCGCCTTCCACGGCCGGACGCTGGCGGCGCTGGCGGCGACCCCGAAGCTCGCTCGCGAGGACCTCTTCGGCCCGTTGCCCGCCGGCTTCGAGCCGGTGGCGCGCGACGACCCCGCGGCGCTCCGCGCCGCCGTCGGGCCGGACACGGCGGCGGTCATGCTGGAGCCGATCCAGGGCGAGGCCGGGATCTGGCCGATCGCCGACGAGGTCATCCGCGCCGCCCGCGAGGCCTGCGACGAGGCCGGCGCGCTGCTCGTCTTCGACGAGGTCCAGACCGGGATGGGGAGGACCGGGACGCTCTGGGCCTACGAGCAGCTCCCCGTGAAGCCGGACGTGATGACCGCGGCGAAGGCGCTCGGCGGCGGCCTGCCGGTCGGCGCCTGCGTGACCGCGCCAGAGTACGGCGAGGTGCTCACCCTCGGCGACCACGGCTCGACCTTCGCCGGCGCCCCGGTGACCGCGGCCGCGGCCCTCGCCGCGCTCGACGTGATCGGCGACCCGGAGCTGCTCGCCTCCGTGCGCGCCCAGGGCGAGCGCTTCGCCGCCGGGCTCGCCGGGCTCGATGGCGTCGCCGAGGTCCGGGGCCGCGGCCTGATGCTCGCCGCCGGGCTCGAGTCCGAGAGCGCCGCCGGCGTCTCCTCCCGGGCGCTTGCCGAGGGGCTCGTGATCAACGTGCCGGCGCCGGACACCCTGCGCTTCCTGCCGCCGCTCGTCGCCGGCGAGGCCGAGGTCGACGAGGCACTCGAGAAGCTCGGCGCCGCGCTCGCCGGCTAGACCGATTCCGCCGGCCACGGGTGCGCGGGCTGCCGCTAGTCTCGTCCCCGACCTCTACATCAGACGATGTTTCATCGAACGGCGTAGTGGTAATTCTTGGATTTGGGTATGGGGATGACGAAGAGATGGCTGAGCGAGGCGCAAAACCGAAGGTCCCGCTGCTGCGCCGCAAGGCGCTGCAGGCGATGAGCGCGTTCTTCTCGCCGCTGCTCCCCGACGACTACCTCGAGCTGATCAACCCGCTCTGGTCGACGCAGGAGCTGCGCGGCCGGATCGAGCGGATCGACCGCGAGGCGGGCGACGCTGTGACGGTCACGATCCGCCCAGGCTTCGAGTGGGAGGGCCACGAGCCCGGCCAGTACCTGCGCGTCGGCGTGATCGTCGACGGCAAGCACCACTGGCGCGCCTACTCCCTCACCTCCGACCCGGACCGCGAGGACGGCTGCATCTCGATCACCCCGAAGCTGGTCTCCGAGGGCGTCGTCTCGCCCTACTTCGTCGAGCAGGTGAAGCCCGGCGCGATCGTCCGCCTCGGCGGCGTCGAGGGCGACTTCGTCCTCCCCGACCCGCTCCCCGACAAGCTGCTCTTCGTCAGCGCCGGCAGCGGGATCACGCCGATCATGAGCATGCTGCGCCATCTCGACCACCAGGACGAGCTCGACGACGTCGTCCACCTGCACTCGGCTCGCGAGCCCGACGGCGTCACCTTCGGCCCGCGCCTCGACGACCTCGACGACCGCCACGACGGCTATCGCCTGCACCGCCAGATCACCGGGGAGATGGGTCGGCTCGGACCCCCGGACCTCGACGAGCTCTGCCCGGACTGGCGCGAGCGCGAGATCTTCGTCTCCGGCCCCGGGGAGATGATCGACGCCTTCGAGGAGCACTACGAGAACGCGGGCATCCTCGATCAGCTTCACCTCGAGCGCTTCCAGCCCAAGCTCGGCACCGCCGAGGAGGGCGAGGGCGGCACGATCACCTTCACGAAGTCGGATTGCGAGGCCGAGTCCGACGGCAGCACGCCGATCCTCGTCGCCGGCGAGGAGGCCGGCCTGGAGCTGCCCTTCGGCTGCCGCGAGGGGATCTGCCACACCTGCGTCGGCGTGCTCAAGTCGGGGAACGTCCGCGACCTGCGCAACGGCAAGGTCCACGGCTCCGAGGGAGAGACGGTCAGAACCTGCATCAACGCCCCTGAGGGGCAAGTCGAAATCGAGCTCTGAGGAGGGCAAGGAGAGATATGGCCACCGAAACCGCACCGCGAACGGACGAGAACGGGATCGTCAGCCCGCTGGCGAAGCTGAGCGACGAGCAGATCGAGGAGCTCGGCCGCGAGTTCGACGCGATCCACGACGAGGTCTACGAGGACCTCGGCGACCGCGACCGCAAGTACATCGTGGCCATGATCGAGTTCCACCGCACGCTCGCGGTCTCGGGCCGGGTGCTCCTGCTCGCCTCCCTGTTCAAGCCCGCCTGGCTCGCCGGGACGACGACGCTCTCGCTGGCGAAGATCCTCGAGAACATGGAGATCGGGCACAACGTCCTGCACGGCCAGTGGGACTGGATGAACGACCCCCAGATCCACTCCTCGACCTGGGACTGGGACACCGCCTCCACCGCCGAAGCCTGGAAGCACTCCCACAACTACGTCCACCACACCTACACCAACATCCGCGGCAAGGACAAGGACCTCGGCTACGAGATCATGCGGATCGACCCGGAGCAGAAGTGGCACCCGGTCTACCTCGCGCAGCCCTTCTACAACCTGATCCTGATGGCGCTGTTCGAGTGGGGGGTGGCGCTGCACGACCTCGACTTCGAGGCGATCCGCAAGGGCCACAAGTCGAAGTCGCAGGTGAAGCGGGAGCTGAAGGGGATCGCGGGCAAGGCGAAGAGCCAGATCGTCAAGGACTACATCGCCTGGCCGCTGGTCAGCACCCTCGCCGCGACGGCCGTCGACGCGGTGGTGGAGACGCGGCGGCAGCGCAAGCAGCCCCGCGGCCTGCTCGGACGGGTGAGGCGCAAGCGGCAGAGTCGCTGGGCGTCTGTGGCGGAAGCCGCGCTGAACAGCGGCAGCAAGACCTTCCGCGCCACCGCCAAGGCCGACGCCACCGCCAACATCGTCCGCAACGTCTGGGCCTACGCGATCATCTTCTGCGGCCACTTCCCCGACCAGACCTACACCTTC
>DASUSH010000003.1:0-13004 GCA_036375215.1 Solirubrobacterales bacterium | reverse complement strand
GAGGCCGCCCTCGGCTCGGGCTCGCCCGAGTGCGCCGAGAACCCCAACGACCCAGAGGACCTCGAGTCCGCCGCCGACGACGACTTCACCCAGGGCGCCTTCGGCGAGCAGATCTGCGCCCTGCGCGACGGCCGGCCCTCGCTCGCCTTCCTGCGCGCCTACACGCCGGAACTGGTCGGCTGGTTCGACGACTTCGCGAACTCCGGCATCGACGACGCCAACGGCGGCATCGGCCGGATCGCCACGAACTTCAACGCCTTCAGCCTCTCGGCTCCCGAGGCGCTCCCCGGCGTTCTTCCCAACATCTTCTCGAGCCCCGAGACCCCCGGCGACCAGTTCGCCGGGCTGACCACCAACCAGCGCCAGAAGTGCCCCGGCGCTAACGAGCGCGACCCGGGCGACGGGTCGACGCCGTTCACCGACGACGTCGACTGCGACCCGACCCAGGTTCCCCCGGGGCCGTAACCGTGGCTCAGTGCCGGAAGTGCCGGTGGCCGGTGAAGACCATCGCCGCACCCGCCTCGTCGCACGCCGCGATCACCTCGCCGTCGCGCTTGGAGCCGCCGGGCTGGATCAGCGCGGTCGTCCCCGCGTCGATCGCGGTCTGCGGGCCGTCGGGGAAGGGGAAGAAGGCGTCGGACGCGCACACCGACCCGGCGAGGGTCGCCGCGGCCTCGTCGCCCCTCGCGTCCTGGGCCTTCTCGATCGCGATGCGCACCGAGTCGACCCGGCTCATCTGCCCGGCCCCGATCCCGACCGTCGCCCCCTCCTTGGCGAGCACGATCGCGTTCGAGCGCACGTGGCGGCAGACCTTCCAGGCGAACAGCAGGTCCGCCCACTGCTCCTCGGTCGGGTTGGCCTTCGTCGGCACCTCCATGTCCTCGCGCCCCTCGTCGACCCGGTCGGAGTCCTGGACCAAAAAGCCGCCGCGGACCCGCTTTACGTCGCGATCGCCGGGCGTGGTCGCGCGGCGCTCGGTGTCCTCGAGGATCCGGATCGCCTCCTTCTGGCCCAGCACCTCGAGCGCGCCGCCGCCGTATCCGGGTGCGATCAGGACCTCGACGAAGTTCTGGTGCAGGCGCTCCGCGAGCGGTAGCGAGACCTCCCGGTTCAGGGCGATCACGCCCCCGAACGCCGACTGCGGGTCGCAGGCGAGGGCGCGCTCGTAGGCGTCCTCGATCTCACCGGCGATCGCGACCCCACACGGGTTGTTGTGCTTGATGATCGCGCAGGCCGGCTCGTTGAACTCCGCGACCAGCCGCCGCGCCGAGTCGAGGTCGAGCACGTTGTTGAACGAGAGGTCCTTGCCGTGCAGCTTCGCGACCCGCGAGAGCACGTGCGAGCGCGCCCCGACCTCGGTGTAGAGCGCGGCGTCCTGGTGCGGGTTCTCGCCGTAGGAGAGGTCGAGGAACTTCTCCCAGGTCGTGACCACGTGGCTCGGGAAGAGCTCGTAGCGGGTGCCGAACCAGCGGCTGATCGCGGCGTCGTAGCGCGCGGTCGACGCGAACGCCTCGTTCGCGAGCCAGTGGCGGGTCGCGCCCGAGATCGACCCGCCCGACTCCTCGAGCTCGGCGAGCACCGCGTCGTAGCTCGCCGGGCTGACGACGACGGCGACGTAGCGGTGGTTCTTGGCCGCCGCCCGGATCATCGTCGGGCCGCCGATGTCGATGTTCTCGACCGCCTCGGCCTCGGAGACGTCGAGGCGCGCCACGGTGCGCTCGAACTGGTAGAGGTTCACGCAGACGAGGTCGATCGGCTCGATGCCCTCCGCCTCGAGCGTCGCCATGTGGCCGGGGTCGTCGCGGACGGCTAGGAGCGCGGCGTGCAGCCGCGGGTGAAGCGTCTTGACCCTGCCGCCGAGGATCTCGGGCTGGCCGGTGATCTCCTCGACGGAGCGCACGTCGACCCCCGCCTCGGCGAGCGCCGCCGCGGTGCCGCCGGTCGAGATCACCTCGACGCCGAGCCGCTCGAGCCCCGCGGCGAACTCGCCGACGCCGGTCTTGTCGGTCACCGAGATCAGCGCGCGGCGGATCTCGAGGGGCCGCTCGGCCGCAACCGCCGCCACCGCCGCAGCCTTCCCCGTTACCGCCTCGCCGGCCATCGGTCGCGAGTCTATTCAGCGATCCGAACCACGCGGGGGCTGGCCGGGTCGAGCTCGACCCGGCCGGCGGCGATCAAGCGGACCGCCTCGGGGAGGAGCGCGTGCTCGGTCGCGTGGATCGCCTCCTCGAGGGCGGCGCGGTCGCGGTCGGGCGGGACCGGGATCGGGCGCTGGAGCAGGATCGGGCCCGAGTCGACCCCCTCGTCGACGAAGTGCACGGTGACCCCGGTCACCCGCACGCCGTGCTCGAGCGCCTGGCCGATCGCGTCGAGGCCGGGGAACGACGGCAGCAGGGCCGGGTGGACGTTCACGATCCGGTTCGCGAAGCGGGACACGAACCCCGCGGAGAGGAGCTGCATGTAGCCGGCGAGCACGACCAGCTCGACGCCGAGGCCCTCCAGCCAGTCGCCGATCGCGCCGTCGCGCTCCGCCCGGTCGCCGTAGTCGGCGCCGGCGAAGACGGCCGTCTCGATCCCGGCCCCCCTGGCGCGCTCCAGCGCCATCGCGCCGGGCTTGTCCGAGCCGACCCCGACGACCTCGATCCCCTCGCGGCCGTGGACCGTGTCGAGGATGGCCTGCAGGTTGGTCCCGGTGCCCGAGGCGAGCACCCCGACACGCAGGCTCACGCCGCTCGGTCCGTCACGACCAGCTTCGGGAACCTGCCGCCGGTGGAGCGCAGGCGCCCGGCGTCGATCAGCGAGTCGACGCGGGCCAGCACCTCGTCGGCGTGGAGCTGCTGGAACCGGCCGTAGCCGGGGAGCGCGTCGTAGCCGTTGCGGGCGACTACCTTGCTGCGCCCGCCGCGGAGGATCTCGACCGTGCGGGTGCGGCCGACGGACGGGTCGGCGGCGTCCACCACCGCCAGGATCGCGCCGTCGAGGTCCCCCGCGACCTCCTCCGGGATCGCCGGAGCCGCCGCCGCCGACGCGAGCTCGAGCGGGCCGTCGCAGCGATCGCAGCAGCGCCCCGTGGCGACGGGCTCGGCCCGGTCCCCGAAATGGGCCAGGATCGCGGCGCGCCGGCAGCGCTCGCCCTCGACGAAGCCCCAGACCTCGCGGTACTGGCGCCAGCGGTGCGACTTCGCCTCCTCGCCGTCGGTCTCGTTGATGAAGAAGACGTGGAGCCCCTTGTCGCGGTTCTCGGCGAGCAGCACGCAGCGCGAGGGGAGGCCGTCGCGGCCCGCGCGGCCGGCCTCCTGGTAATAGGCCTCGAGCGAGGACGGCACGGTTTCGTGGACGACCGTGCGGACGTCGGCCTTGTCGACGCCCATGCCGAACGCGTTGGTGGCGACCACCACCGGCGCCTCGCCCGACATGAAGCGGCGCTGGGCGGCGGCGCGCTGCTCTCGCTCCATCCCGGCGTGGTAGGGATCGACGCGGAAGCCGAGCTCGCCGGTGAGCCGCCGGGCGGCCTCCTCGGTCTTCTTGCGGGTGCCGGCGTAGACGATCGCCGGCAGCGCACCCGGCTCGGAGAGCAGGGCGTGGGTAGCCGCGCGCTTCGCGCGGTCACCGCGCACCGGCACCACGTCGTAGGACAGGTTCGGACGGTCGAACCCGGTGGTGATGCGGACCGGGTCGTCGAGCCCGAGCCTCCGGACGACGTCGAGCGCCACGCGCGGCGTCGCCGTCGCCGTCGCCGCGAAGACGGACTCGGCCCCGAGGCGGGCGGCGACGTCGCCGAGGCGGAAGTAGTCGGGCCGGAAGTCGTGGCCCCACTGGCTCACGCAGTGGGCCTCGTCGACCACGAAGAGCCCGATCTCGGCCGCGCTCAGGCGGTCCGTGAAGCCGGGAGCGGCGAAGCGCTCGGGCGCGACGTAGAGCAGCCGGACGTCGCCGGCGATCGCCCGCGCCAGCGTCTCGCGGTTCTCCGAGCCCTCGCGCTGGGCGTTGATCAGCGCCGCGCGCTCGCCCAGGCCCTCGACCTGGTCCTGCATCAGCGAGACGAGCGGCGAGACGACGACCGCGAGCCGGCCGTCGATCAGCGCGGGGAGCTGGTAGCAGACCGACTTGCCGGCGCCCGTGGGCATCACGAGGAGCACGTCCCGGCCGCCGAGCGCCGCGTCGACGGCCTCGCGCTGCCCCGGGCGGAAGCCGTTGTGGCCGAAGTGAAAGCGCAGGGCCTCGACCGGGTCGGAGGACCCGTCGGTCGGCTCGACTCTGAGCGGAAGCTGCGTCATCGGCTACGAAGGATCAAGCGGCCGGCGGCGGAAGCCTCGCCCCTCGAAGCCGGCGGCGCGCAACGCTCAGCGGACCGCGGCGGGCTGGAGCTGCTCGAGCGCGAACTTGCCGTTCGCCTCGTCGGGCGAGCCGAGCGGGTACTCGCCGGTGAAGCAGGCGTCGCAGTGGTGCTCGCGGGGCGTCCCGATCGCCTCGTAGACCCCCTCGATCGACAGGTAGGCGAGCGAGTCGGCGTCCAGCTCCACCGCGATCTCGGCCTCGGTGCGGTCGTGGGCGATCATCTCCTCGCGCGTCGACATGTCGATGCCGTAGTGGCACGGGTGGCGGATCGGCGGCGCCGAGATCCGCAGGTGGACCTCGGTCGCGCCCGCGTCCTTCAGCATGCCGACGATCTGGCGGGTCGTGTTGCCGCGGACGATCGAGTCGTCGACGACGACGACGCGCTTGCCGGAGACGATCTCGGGCAGCGGGTTGAACTTCATCCGGAGGCCGTGCTTGCGAAGCTCCTGGCCCGGCTGGATGAAGGTCCGGGCGACGTAGCGGTTCTTGATCAGCCCGTCGTCCTTGGGCAGGTCGGCGGCGCGGGCGAACCCGTTCGCCGCGGGGTTGCCGGAATCCGGCACCGAGATCACGAGGTCGGCGTCGACGGGCGCCTCGCGGGCGAGGATCTCGCCCATCCGGCCACGGACCTGCTGCAGGACGCGGCCCTCGAGCCTCGTGTCGGGCCGCGAGAAGTAGATGTGCTCGAAGACGCAGAACGCGGGGCGCGCCGAGGGCACGACCTGGCGGGACTCGAGGCCGTCGGCGGTCAGCGAGACCGCCTCTCCCGGGGAGACCTCGCGGACGAGCTCGGCCCCGATGATGTCGAACGCGCAGCTCTCGGAGGCGACCACCCAGTGGTCGTCGCCCAGCCGTCCCAGCGACAGCGGGCGGACCCCGTGCGGGTCGCGGAACGCGACCACCGCGCGCTTCGTCATCACCACCGTCGAGTAGGCGCCCTCGAGCCGCGGCATCACGGCCGCGACCGCGTTCTCGATCGGCCGTTCCTCCTCGATCGAGAGCATCGCGGCGATGATCTCCGAGTCGGAGGTGCCGCGGAACGAGACGCCGCGGTCGCGCAGCTCGTTGTAGAGCTCGACCGCGTTGGTCAGGTTGCCGTTGTGGGCGAGCGCAACCTCGCGGCCGTCGTCGCGCCAGACCGGCTGGGTGTTCTCCCAGGCGCCTCCGCCGGTGGTCGAGTAGCGCACGTGGCCGATCGCCATGTCGCCCTCCAGCGCGCGCAGCTTCTGCTCGTCGAAGACCTGGGATACGAGCCCGAGCTCGCGCAGGGTGGTGATGTGGCCGCCCTCGCAGGTCGCGATCCCGGCCGACTCCTGGCCGCGGTGCTGAAGCGCGTAGAGCCCGAAGTAGGCCAGGCGGGCGACGTCATGGTTGGGCGCGTAGACGCCGAAGACCCCGCATTCGTCACGCGGTCCGTCGCGATCGTCGACGTCGCGACCGAGGTCGCGCCATTCGGTTGAGTTCATGAGGAGAAGGCGATAGGGGAGGGCCCCTCGGACCCGTACCGGCTACCTACCAGGCAAGGGTAGCAACGGGACCGGCGCGCTCGCCGGTGGCGCGCTCCTAAAGATTTCCGGGTCGCCCGGCAAAGGCGGACCGTAGGGGATAGATTTGAGCCCCTCCGGAGGAAAGGATGAGAATGCGCCGTACACCGATCGCCATCGTCTTGATTCTCGCCTCGCTCGCCCTGATCGCCGCCGGCTGCGGCGATGACGACGACGAGACGACCACCGCCGCCACGACCACCACCGAGGCCGTGACGGGAGCGACCGGCGAAGACGGCGGCTCGGCCGCCGCCGGCGACTCGACGGTCACGATGACCGAATACAGCTTCGACCCGAGCGACCCGACGGTTGCCGCGGGCGACTCGATCGAGGTCGTGAACGACGGCGAGATTCCGCACAACCTCACGGTCGAGGGCACCGACCTCGCCACCTCCGACCTCGACGGCGGCGACAGCGAGGAGCTGACCGTCGACCTCGACCCGGGCGACTACGAGATCATCTGCTCGATCGCCGATCACGCCGCCCAGGGCATGACCGGCACCCTCACCGTCGAGGAGTAGCGCCTACGCGTCCAGCTCCGCCACCGCGATCCGGACCGTGAACGGGTTGCACCAGAGGACTACGTTCGAGTAGCGGCCGACGTCGGTGGCGGCGGGGATCGCGTATTGCTGGTCGCCCCTCGAGCCCTTGAGGCCGCCGAGGTTCACCGCGTCCTCGATTCCCTCCGGGCTCGCCGAGAGCAGCACGTCGACGTCCGGGCCGGGATCGACGTCGAGGTCGGTGAGCGTCAGAACGCGGTCGTCTCCGCCCCGCGCGATCACCTCGGCGTGCCCGCTGCCGGCGTGTCCGTCGGCGCCGGCGATCTCGCCGGCAGCGAGCGAGATCGCCCCGGTGGGCCGCTCGCGCGCGTCGGTCCCCGCCCCCTCCGCGACCCCGCCCCGGAGCGCGGCCTCGCGCTCGGGGCCGGTCGCCTCGGTCGCGGCGACCGCGACGTCCTCATCGACCTCGGTCTCGCGGAACCCGGTCCACCAGCCGACCGCGACGGTGGCGGCGAGCACCGCCGCGAACGTGGCGAGAGCCGCCGCCCGCACGGGCGGTCGGCCGCGGAGCGCGACGAGCAGCCCGGCCAGGACGATCGCGAACCAGGCGATCACCATCGCGATCGCCGCGCCCCGGGTCCCCGCGACGTAGCGCTGCAGGACGAGCGAGCCGGCGCCCAGGACGGCCGCGGTGACGATCGCTCCAATGAGCCGTTCCCTCATCGCCCTGCTTGGTCCGCCGCGCGGCCGATTCGTTACGCCGCGGCGCCCATGCGCTCGGCGAGCGAGCGCCAGGCGCGCTCGGCCTCGGCGACGCTCACCGAGACCTCGGCCTCGGCGGCGGAGACCTCGATCCGGGTCCCGCCCGCCGTCCCGATCAGGAACGCGCCGGGCGGGCCGACCGACTCGACGAGCGCCGCGATCGCCTCGCGCTCGCCGGCGACGATGAAGCCCCCGGGGCCCTCGCCGAACAGCGCCGTCTCGCCGGAGCAGCCTCGCGACTCGACCAGGGCGTCCAGGTCGACGGCGACGCCGACCGCGCCGGCGATCGCGGCCTCGGCGACCGCGACCGCGAGGCCGCCGTCGGAGATGTCGTGGACGCAGCCGACCGCGCCCGCCCGGACCGCCTCGCGGACGAGCTCGATCGCCGGCCTCACCACCTCGAGCGGCAGCGACGGGAGCCCGGGACCAAGCTCGCCCCGCTGCTTCGCCAGCTCCGAGCCGGCGAGCGACGGGGCGAACGGCCCGACGATGGCGATCGCGTCCCCGTCGCCGAGCGCGGCCGTGCCGGCCCGCTCGGGGTCGGGCAGCTCGCCGACCATGCCGACGACCGGGGTGGGGTAGATCGGGCCGGACTCGGTCTCGTTGTAGAGCGAGACGTTGCCGCCGACGACCGGCACGCCGAGCGCGCGGCAGGCATCGGCGAGCCCCTGGGTCGAGCGGTCGAGCTGCCAGGCGACGTGCGGCTTCTCGGGGTTGCCGAAGTTGAGGCAGTTGGTGAGGCCGAGCGGCTCGGCGCCGACGCAGGCGAGGTTCTGGGCGCACTCGAGGACCGCCTCGACCGTGCCGGCGTAGGGCTCGCAGGCGACCCGCCGCCCGTTGCCGTCGATCGCGAGCGCGATCGCGCGGTCGGCCTCGGGCAGGTTCAGCACGGCCGCATCGGCGGACTCCGGCCGCCGCACCGTTCGCGCGCCGACGATCGAGTCGTACTGCTCGAAGGCCCACCGCTTGCTGGCGATGCTCGGCGAGCCGAGCAGGCCGAGGAGCAACTCGCCCGCGTCGCCGTCCAGCCCCGAGGGGGCGTTGCCGTAGATCCAGGCCTCGGGCTCCTCCGGCTCCAGGTCGTACAGCGGGCACTCGTCGACGAGCGCGCTCACCGGCATCTCCCCGACCACCTCGGCGCCGCGCAGGATCCGGATCCGACCGGAGCCCGTGACCTCGCCGATCCGCGCCGAGCCGGTCTGCCAGCGGTCACAGACGGCGAGGACCTCGTCGACGCGGCCGGGCTCGACCACCGCGAGCATCCGCTCCTGCGACTCGGAGACCATGATCTCGAACGGCTCCATCGCGGGCTCGCGGAGCGGCACCCGGTCGATGTCGATGTCGATCCCCACCCCGCCGGCCGAGGCCATCTCCGCCGAGGAGGACGTGAGCCCGGCCGCGCCGAGGTCCTGAAGGGAGACCAGCAGGCCGCGTTCGAGCAACTCGAGGCAGCACTCCATCAGCTTCTTCTCCTCGAACGGGTCGCCGATCTGAACCGTCGGGCGCTTCTCGTCGCCGGCCTCGAGCTCCGCGGAGGCGAGGACCGAGGCCCCACCGATCCCGTCGCGACCGGTCGACGCGCCCATCAGCACGACCGCGTTGCCGACGCCGGCGGCGGCGGCGCGGACCATGTCATCGGTACGGGCGAGGCCGGCGCACATCGCGTTCACCAGGCAGTTCTGCTCGTAAGGCGCCTCGAAGTAGACCTCGCCGCCGACCGTTCCGATCCCGATCGAGTTGCCGTAGTGGCCGATCCCCGCGACGACGTGCTCGAACAGGAACCGCGAGCGCGCCGAGTCGAGCTCGCCGAAGCGCAGCGAGTCGAGCACGCAGATCGGCCGCGCGCCGAGCGCGAACACGTCGCGCAGGATCCCACCGACCCCGGTGGCCGCACCCTGGAAGGGCTCGACCGCGCTCGGGTGGTTGTGCGACTCGACCTTGAAGGCGACCGAGTAGCCGTTGCCGACGTCGACCGCGCCGGCGTTCTCGCCCGGCCCCATCACCACGCGCGGGCCCTCGGTCGGCAGCCGCCGCAGGAGCTTCTTCGAGTGCTTGTAGGCGCAGTGCTCGGACCAGAGCAGCGAGAACATCGCCAGCTCGACCTCGTTCGGGTCGCGCCCCATCAGCTCGACGATCCGCTCGTACTCGGGGTCGGTCAGGCCGAGCGCCCGGTGCGGGGCCTCCCCCGAAGTGGTCGCCATCGCGCTCACCGATCCAGTATCGCCAAAGCCGCGGCGGGGGAGGGGTCAGACCCCTCGGGGTCTGACCCCAAAGGGACAGGTCGCCCGCGCGGTGCCCGCGGCCCCGGTCACTCGCACCACGTGCGGCCGCCGCCGGGCCTCGGGTCGCGGCCGCGGATCCCCTTGCAGTCGCCGAGCTTCGCGAGCCGGGCCGAGAGGTCGGCCTCGAGGGGGGTCGGGGCGACGCCCGTGACCGTGGAGTGGATGCTCGAGAGCTGGAACGGGTCGGCGGCGAGGTCGTAGAGCTCGAACTCTTGGAGCGGGACGCAGGCGCCGCCGGCCGCGGGGTCGATCGCGCCGCGGTGCTCGAGCAGGATCCCGCTCGTCGTCCTCACGCCGGTGTAGTCGCAGGCCCGCCCGTCGGACTCCACCGGGGACTTGCCCCGGTCGAGCTCGACGACGAGCGCGCGGTCCTCGGGCCAGGCCGACTCATTCCCCTTCAGCAGCGGCACCAGCGAGCGGCCGTCGAGCGTGCGGCAGTCGCGCCTGTGGCCCGACGCGCAGGGCTCGGCGCCGGCGAGATCGAGGATCGTCGCGGGGACGTCGATGTTGGCGACCGGCAGGTCGACCGCCGCCGGCGAGCGGCCGACCAGCCCGCGCGGGGCGCTCCACACCATCGGCACCCGGATGCCCTCCTCGTAGGGGTTCTGCTTCGACACCGGAATCCGGTGCTCGCCGGCGTAGAAGCCGTTGTCCGAGAGGAAGACGAAGGCCGTCTCGTCGAGCTCGCCCGCCCGCTTCACCGCCTTGTGGATCCGCGCGATCGCCCGGTCCACCGAGGCGAGCGAGGCCAGGCTGCACCGGTGGAGCGTCGCGAGGTCGTCGATCGAGCCGGGATCGAGCGGCGGCAGACCCTGCATGAACGAGGGCTTGTCGGAGACGTCGGCCTCGTTGAAGTTGGGCGGCATCGGCAGCGGCTCGTCCGCGAAGAGGCCCGAGTCGGCGGGGTCGGGGACGGCGCCGTTCTCGCAGCGGCCGCTGGGGTCGTCGCCGACCGAGATGTGGGGTGCGTACTCGTCGAGCTCGAGGAAGAACGGCTTGCGGCGCGGGGCATGGCGCTCGACCATCTTCACCGATGTCTCCTCGAGCACCCGGCCGAGGTAGTCGTCGGGGTCCGACCCCATCTTCCGCGTGCGCCCGTTGACCTGGAGGTCGTAGTGGTAGTAGCGCGGGGTGACGACGCTGTGCCACTGCTTCCAGCCGGGGGCGACCTCGCTGTCCGAGCCGGTCGACTGGGCGTACTGGTTCATGAACTTGCCGACGTGGATCGTCGTGTAGCCGGCGCGGGCGAGCCAGGCGGGCAGCGTGCTCTCCTTCTGGCGCAGGTCGTCGTAGTTGTTGCGCAGGACGCCGTTGTTGTGCCCGTATTGGCCGGTGATCAGGCTCGCCCTGGAGGGACAGCACAGCGGCGTCGTCACGATCGCCTCGCTGAACGTCGTGCCGGTCCCGCCCAGCAGCTTCTGGGTGCGCGGCATCGAGCGCGCGTTGTAGTCGGCGAGCGTCTGGTCGTCGGTGAGGATCATGACCACGTTCGGCCGCGGCGCCTGCTTCGCGGCCGCGCTCGCCGGCCCCGCCGCCGGCACGGCGAGGGCGGCGAGGAGCGCGATCGTGCTCAGCGCCCGCCTCATTCGCAGTAGTGCCCGGAGTCCGGAACGGGGTCGCGGGCGGGCAGGCCGGCGCAGTCGCGGAGCTCGTCCAGGCGCGCCGCCACGGCGCGCTCGAACGGCGAGCGCGGGTCCTCCTCGAGCAGGCCGGGCGGGCGCCCCGAGTAGGCGAGGTTGTCCAGCTGCCAGGGGTCGCCGGCGAGGTCGTAGAGCTCGCGTTCGTCGACCGGCTCGCAGGCCCCGCTCGCGCCGACGGCGCTCGTGTGCTCGACGTAGAAGATGCTCCCGCCCGCCGGGCTGATCGTCCTGATGCCCGAGTAGGCGCAGGCGCGGCCGCCGACGTCGCTCGGCGTCCCGACCCGGGCGAGCTCGATCAGGAGGTCGCGCTCCGCCGGCCACGAGCGGCCGCGGCCGCGCAGGAGCGGCAGCAGAGAGCGGCCGTCGAGCGCCCGGCACGAGCCCGACGGCCGGCAGGGCTCGGCGCCCGCGAGCTGCAGGATCGTCGGCGCGATGTCGATGTTGGCGACCGTCTGATGCAGCACGGGCTGGCGCGGTGCGCCGTCCCGCAGCGCCTTCGGCAGCCGTACGAGAAACGGGACCCGGATCCCCTCCTCGTAGGGGTTGTGCTTCTTGTCGGGGATCCGGTGCTCGCCGAAGTAGTAGCCGTTGTCGGAGAGGAAGAGGACGACGGTGTCGTCCAGCTCACCGGCCTCCTCGAGCGCCTCGAAGATGCCGCCGACGCCGCGGTCGACCGCACGCAGCGAGGCCAGGGTGCATCGGTACCGGCGGGTGGCGCGGCGCATGTCGGACTCGTCCAGCGGCGGCAGCGCCTGGATGAACGACGGCTTGTCCGCGACGTCGGCCTCGTTAAGCGAGGGCGGGGTGGGCAGTTCCAGGTCGCGGAACCGGTGGCGGTCGCGCGGGTCGGGGATCGGGCTCGACTTGCAGCCGACCGCCCGCGTCCCGCTCGCCTGGTGCGGGGCGATGTGGTCGACCTGCAGGTAGAACGGCTGGTCGCCGTGCGCGGCGCTCTCGATCATGTGCTCGGCGCGCGCGTTGATCACGCGGGTCACGTAGTCGCCGTCCTCGCTGCCGTACGGCACGGCATGGTCGCCGACCTCGATCTCGTAGTCGAAGTAGTCGCTGCCGCCGGTGATCGTCCGCCAGTCGTCCCATCCGGGGGCGACCTCGTGCGGCTCGGTGACCGGCTCGTAGAAGTTCAGGTAGCGGCCGAGGTGCATGGTCCGGTACCCGGCCTCCTGCAGCCAGACCGGCAGGGTGTTCGTCTTCTCGACGAGCGGCCCGTACTCGTTCCTCAGCACGCCGTTGTTGTGGCCGTACTGCCCGGTCAGCATCGTCGCCCGCGACGGACAGCAGAGCGGCGAGGTGACGAAGGCGTTCGTGAAGCGCGTCCCGGTCCCCTCGAGCAGCTCGGCGGTCCGCGGCATCACCTCGGGCGTGTACGACGCGAGCGTCTGGTCGTCGGTGACGACGAGGACGATGTTCGGCGGGTCCGGGCGGGCGCGATCGGCGGCGCCCGCGGGGCCGGCGAGCGCGAGCGCGGCGACGAGCGCCGCGGCGGCGACCGGGGCTACTCGCACCAGTGCCCCGAGGGGGGCAGCGGGTCGCGGCCCTCGATCCCGGCGCAGTCGGCGAGCCGGGTGCTGCGCGCGGCGAGCGCCGCCTCGGTGGTCGCGTTCACGCTCCCGGGCGCCGAGCCGGCGAGGCTCGAGAGCTCGAACGGGTCGGCCTCGAGGTCGTACCACTCGATGTCGTCGACCGGCTCGCAGGCGCGCGAGCGCGGGTTGAGCGCCTCGGTGTGGTGGATGTAGGCGTGGGTGCGGGTGCGCACGCCGGTGTAGGTGCAGGCCCGGCCGCCGAGCACGGGCGCGTTCAGCGCGATCCGCTTGAGCTCGACCGCGAGGGCGCGGTCGGCGGGCTGGGCGCCCGGCTGGCCGGCGGCGAGGCCGAGCAGCGAGTGCCCGTCCAGCGTCCGGCAGGCACCCGCGGAGTTGC
>DASUSH010000002.1:0-22704 GCA_036375215.1 Solirubrobacterales bacterium | reverse complement strand
CCGCCCTCGCCGTCCTCGCGCTGGGCCGCCGCCGCCGCGCCGGCGAGAAGTACGAGGGCCTGCGCTCGTTGCGATGACGGCGACCCTCTCGCCGTCGTGAGCGAATCTCGCAAGCTCGTCCTCGTCGTCGTCGACTCGCTGCACCCGGAGAACCTCGACCGGGCGGTCGCCTCGGGGGAGGCGCCGACCCTCGCCGCCCTCTGCGAGCGGGGAACGCTGATCGACGACTGCGTCTCCTCGTTTCCGACCGTGACCCCGGTCTGCACGTCGGAGATCACGACGGGCGTCGGCCCGGACCGCCACTGGATCCCGGGGATGAACTGGTACCACCGCACCGAGCAGCGCTACGTCGAGTACGGGTCCTCGTTCGAGGCGACGCGCGCCTTCGGGCTGTTCCGGACGATGTACGACACCGTCTACAACCTCAACATGGGCCACCTCTCGCACGAGGTGGAGACGATCTACGAGCGCCTCGGCGACGCCGGCGTGCGCAGCGCCTGCACCCCGTTCCTGATCTACCGCGGCCGCACCCGCCACGAGCTCGGACTCGACGGGCTCCTGCGCCGCTTCGCGGTGGCCGCGAGCTTCCACCACGCCGTCTGGGGGCCCGACGAGCTGTTCTACGGCGAGCTCTACGCGAGCCGGCGCGTCCCCTGCAAGCCGACGCTCGCGCGCCCCGGCACCCGCGACGAGTACTCGGCCTGCGTCAGCCGCGAGCTGATCGCCGGCGACCTCTACGACTTTCTGCTCTTCTCGCTCCCCGACCACGACTACCACTCGCACAAGCTCGGGCCGCAGAACTCGCTCGACTCGCTGATCCAGGCCGACGCCGAGCTCGGCTCCCTGATCGATGCGGGCGGCGGGCTCGAGGCGTTCTGCGAGGAGCACGCGCTCGTGCTCGTCTCCGACCACGCCCAGACGCCCGTCTCCGAGCCGCTCCCGCTGGCCGAGCTCCTCGCGTCGGAGTGGCGCGTGCTGCAGCCGAACAGCGAGACGATCGCGGGCGCCGAGATCGCCGTCGGGCCCACCTCGCGCGCCGGCGGCGTCTACCTGCTCACCGAGGGCCGCCGCCGCGAGCGCGCGCATGCGTCCATCCGGAAGCTCCTGCGCGGCACCGAGGGCGTCGACCTCGTCACCTGGCTGGACGGCGAGGAGGCGGTGGTGGCGAGGCGCGGCGACGAGCTGCGCTTCGCGCCGGGCCCGCACCACACCGACCCGCGCGGCGGCCGCTGGGCGACCGATGGCGACCTCTCCGTCCTCGGCCTGGAGCAGCGCGACGGCCGGCTCGTCTCGGCCTCCTATCCGGACGCGCTCGGGCGCCTCTGGCGCTCGCTCCAGGGGCCGAACGCCGCCGACATCCAGATCTCGCTGGAGGAGGGATGGGAGTGCGTCGACTGGGGCGGCGCCACCCACGTCGAGGGCGGCAGCCACGGTTCCCTGCTCGCCGGCGACTCGCTCTGCCCCCTCCTGCTCGTCGGCTGGCCGGAGGAGACCGCGGAGCGCCGCGAGCAGTGGACGCTTCGCGACGTCTCGGGTCTCGTCGCCGAGCACTTCGGGGCCCCCGACCGCGCCGAGGTGACGGCGTGAGCTCGGAGCGCAGCAACGCCGAGCTCGCCGCGGATTGGACCTGGACGCTCGCGCGGCGGATCCACCTCGGCACCCGCAAGCCGGCGAACTGGCTACAGCTTTTCAAGTTCGCGCTCGTCGGCGCCTCCGGCTACGTCGTCAACCTCGTCGTCTTCGCACTGCTCGCCGAGGCGGGCGGGGTCCACCACATCCCGGCCGCGATCGCCGCCTTCTGCGTCGCCGTTCTCAACAACTTCTGGTGGAACCGGCACTGGACCTTCGAGGCGTCGGCGGGGCACGCCGGCTTCCAGGCCGCGCGCTTCTTCGCGGTGAGCGTGGTCGCCCTCGGCGTGAACCTCGTCGTCCTCGAGCTGCTCGTCTCCGGCGCCGGTCTCGCCGAGGTCCCGTCCCAGGCGCTCGCGGTCGCGATCGCGATGCCGGTCAACTTCATCGGCAACAAGCTGTGGACGTTCACCTGATCCGCCCGGGGGTCGTGGCGCTCGCCGCCGCGCTCGCCCTGGCGCTCGCCGCGCCCGCGCCCGCGCTCGGCCAGGACGGGCCTGGCTCGACCGGCGGCACCGCGAACGAGACCGCCGAGGAACGACTCGAGCTGAGCTCCGAGGAGGCGATCGAGATCGCCGCGAAGGACCCGAAGGCGATCGCCGAGGAGGATGCCCGCGGCGAGCTCCAGCGCGTCGCCCAGGCGAAGCCGCCCGACACCTGGCAGGTCGGCTTCAAGGACGGCGACGACGAGGTGGTGCAGGTGCTCGTCGACGACCCGAGCGGCACCGTGCGCGAGTCCTGGACCGGCTACCAGGTCGAGTGGCAGATGGCGCGCGGCTACCCGGGCGCGTTCGGCGGCGTCCTGAATGCGCCGTGGGTCTGGCTGCCCCTCTGCGCGATCTTCTTCATCGGCCTGCTCGACTTCCGCCGCCTGCGCCGGGTCGCCCACCTCGACCTGCTCGTGCTGCTCGGCTTTGGCGCCTCGCAGTTCTTCTTCCACCGCGGCGACATCGGCGTCTCGGTGCCTCTCGTCTACCCGGTCCTGCTCTACCTGCTGGGGCGCATGCTCTGGATCGGGTTCCGCGGGCGCGGCGAGGGCCTGCGGCCGTCGATCCCGGTTCTCTGGCTGGGCGCGGCGACGGTCTTCCTGCTCGCCTTCCGGCTCGTCGTCAACGTCGCCGACTCGGGCGTGATCGACGTCGGCTACGCCGGCGTGATCGGCGCGGACCTGCTCGGCCACGGCGACCCGATCTACGGCGACGGCGCCTTCCCCGAGGAGAACCGCTTCGGCGACACCTACGGCCCTTCGAACTACCTCGCCTACTTCCCCTTCGAGCTGGGGCTGCCGTGGGAGGGCGAGTGGGACGGGCTGCCGGCCGCGCACGCCGCCGCGCTCGCCTTCGACCTCGCCACCGTCGCCGCCCTCTTCATGCTCGGCGTCCGGCTGCGCCCCGGCGCCGGCGGCCGCGAGCTCGGCACGATCCTGGCCTTCGCCTGGGCGGCGTTCCCCTACACCGCCTTCACCCTGGCCTCGAACTCCAACGACTCCCTGGTCGCGGCGCTCCTGGCCTGGTCGCTCGTCTTCCTCACCTCGCCGGTTGCCCGCGGCGCCCTGCTCGCCTTCGCGGTCATGGTCAAGTTCGCCCCGCTCGCGCTGGTGCCGCTCTACGCGGCGGGCAAGGAGGCCTTCCGCCCCGTGGGCTCGTGGTTACGACCGCGCCGCGCGGCGGCCGCCTTCACGGCGGCGTTCGCCCTGGTCTGCGCGCTCCTGCTCGTCCACCCCGCGATCGAGCCCGGCCTCGCGACTTTCTACGAACGCACGATCGGCAGCCAGATCGACCGTACCTCCCCGTTCAGCGTCTGGGGCCAGACCGACCTCGACTGGCTCCACCTCGCCTCCGAGCTGTTCGCGCTCGCGCTCGCCGCCGCAGTCGCGTTCGCCCCCGCGCGGCGCACGTTCGCCCAGTTCGCCGCGCTCGGCGCGGCGGTCATGATCGCTGTCGAGCTCACCGCCGACCACTGGTTCTACCTCTACATCGTCTGGTTCTTCCCCGCGCTGATCGCGGCGCTCGTGACGCTCGGCCTGGAGAACCGGGACCGGGGGTCTGACCCCTCAGGTGGCAGGTCGGTCGGCGACCGGCAGCAGCACCTGCTCGATCGACCGGGCTAGGCCGTCGCCGCCGACCTCGACGGCGGCGCCCATCACCCAGACGTCCTCGGTCGCGGTCTCGAAGCGGATCGGCATCTGCGTCCGGAACGCCTGGAGCACCTGCTCCTTCTTCGCCCCGATCACGCCGTCGCGGGCGCCGGTCATCCCGACGTCGGAGATGTGCGCGGTCCCGCGGGGGAGGACGCGGGCGTCCGCGGTGGGTACGTGCGTGTGCGTCCCCCAGACGGCGGCGACGCGGCCGTCGAGGTGCCAGCCCATCGCGACCTTCTCGCTCGTCACCTCGGCGTGGAAGTCGACGACGAAGACGTCCGCGTCGCCGGCGAGCCGCTCGAGCAGCGCGTCGGCCTCGTCGAACGGGGAGCGGGCGGCGTCGAGGTAGACCGTCCCGGACAGGTTGATGACGCAGACCCGCCGCCCGGCCGCCTCGACGATCGCGTGCCCGTGCCCGGGGCTCGCGGTCCGGTAGTTCGCCGGCCGGATCACGCGGTCGGCGCGGTCGAGGTAGCCGTAGACGTCGCGGTGGCGGTAGACGTGGTTGCCGGTCGTGATCACGTCGACGCCGGCGTCGAAGATCTTGCGCGCGGTCTTCTCCGTGATGCCGAGCCCGCCGGCCGAGTTCTCGCCGTTCGCGATCACCAGGTCGGGTCCGTAGCGCTCGCGCAGCTCCGGCATCGCGGCCGCGAGGCCGTCCCGTCCCGGCCGGCCGCAGATGTCGCCGATGAAGAGGACTACCACCGGGCCAGCGTAGAGCGCGTAATGCGCCGATACCGTTCCCGCCCGTGAGCGGACCGTCCCCATCACCCGCTGCCGGATCCGCCGACGCGGTGGTGGAGACGCGCGAGCTGCGCAAGCGCTTCGGCGACCGCGAGGCGCTGCGCGGGGTCAGCTTCGGCGCAGGCCGAGGTGAGCTGGTCGCTGTGATCGGCCCGAACGGCGCCGGCAAGACGACGCTGCTCTCGATCATCGCCGGGATCCAGCAGCCCGACGGCGGCAGCGTCTCCCGCGCGCCCGCCGAGATCGGCTGGGTCCCGCAGCAGGCGGCGCTCTACCGCCGGCTCACGGTCGAGGAGAATCTGCGCCTGTTCGCCAACCTCGAGGCGGTCGAGGAGGTCGAGGCGACCGTCGACGAGTTGCTCGCCCGCGTCGACCTGACCGACCGCCGCGCCGACCAGGTCTCGACGCTCTCCGGCGGGAATCAGCAGCGGGTGAACATCGCGATCGGCCTGCTCTCGCGGCCGGCGATCCTGCTCCTCGACGAGCCCACCACGGGGCTCGACCCCCGCAACCGCGAGCAACTCTGGGAGTTTCTGACGAGCCTCGCCGCCGAGGGCACGACGGTGATCTTCTCGACGCACAACATCGCCGAGGCGGAGCGCTACGGCGAGCGCCTGCTCGTGATCGCCGACGGCGACGTCCTCTTCTTCGGCACCGTCGCGGAGCTGCACCAGGCGGAGCCGGTGCCGGCCGGCGCCGCGACCGACCGCGCCTTCGAGCGCGCCTTCATCGACTTCCTCGCCGCCCGAGGCCACTGAGCGTGCGCCGCTTTCAGATGCGCTGGCTCCTGCTCAAGGACCTGCAGGTGATGCGGCGCTCGCCGCTCGTCACCGGCCTGCTCGTGCTCTACCCGATCGCCCTCGCGGTCCTGATCGGCCTCGCCCTCTCCGCCGGCCCGAGCGACCCGCGGGTCGCGTTCCTCAACGAGATCCCGGATGGCGAGGACGTTACGGTCGGCGGCTCCGAGGTAGACCCCGTCTCCGCCCGAGGCGAGCTCTGCGGTCGCGTGGAGTGCGTCGACGTCGACTCCGAGGAGGAGGCCCGGAAGATGGTCGAGGACGGCGAGGTCCTCGCCGCGCTGATCCTGCCCGAGGACTTCGCGGACCAGGTCCAGTCGCTCAACGGCCTCAACCCGGTGAGCCCCACCGTGCAGGTGATCGTGAACGAGGAGGACCCGGTCAAGGCGCAGCTCGTCGAGGACCGGATCTCGACCCTGATCACCGAGGCGAACCTGATCGTCTCCCGGCAGATCTCCGAGAGCTCCGCCGGCTACCTCGACCTCCTCCTCGAGGGCGGCGAGTTCTCGTTCCTCGGCACCCAGAGCTTCGACGTCCTCGGGCTCGAGCGGACCGAGGAGATCCTCACGGCGGTCAGCGAGCAAACCGACGACCCGCGGTTGAAGCGCGACCTCGAGCCGGTGATCGAGTTCGCCGGCCTGGCCCGCGAGAACCTCGATTTCGCGATCCCGATCCTGGGCGCGATCGCGGAGCCGATCCAGGTCGACAAGGAGTTGGTCTCCGGCGCGGCGCCCGGCCTCGACAACTTCGCGATCTCGGTCGCGGCGACGATCACCCTGATGTTCGTCACGGTCCTGCTCGTCGCCGGCTCGCTCGCGCTCGAGCGCGAGGAGAACACATACCCGCGCCTCGTCCGCAGCCTCGTCTCGCGCGGGGAGCTGCTCGCCGAGAAGGTGCTGCTGGGCGTGGCCGTCGCCCTGGCCGTGACCCTGCTCATGCTCGCCGGGCTCGCGATCTTCGTCTCCCTCGACTGGTCGCGGTTCCCGTTCTGGATCCCCGCCGTGATCGCAGGCGGCGCCGGCTTCGCCGCCTTCGGCGCGGCGATCGGCGCGGCGGCCCGCGAGGTCCGCGCCGCGAGCCTGCTCGCCTTCATGCTCTCGCTGCCGATCGCCTTCCTCTCGCTGGTCCCCTCGGGCACCGTGGGCGCCGCCCTCTTCGACGTGATCCAGGTGGTTCGCGCCGCCTTTCCGTTCGACCCTGCGCTCGACGCCCTCTCCGGGGCGCTCGACGAGTCCGGGCCGGACATGGTCCTGCCGCTGGTCCACCTGGTCGTGCTCACCGCCGCGTACGGCGTGATCGCGCGCGTCGCGCTACGGCGCTTCGGCTGAGCGGGGCGGCGTGCGAGAGCGCCCGCGGATCCCGCCCCTGCTCGCGAGCTTCGCGATCGTCCTCGCCCTCGCCGCCGCTCTGGCCCTCACCGACGGGCCGCCGCCGCCCGGCGCGGCCGCCCCGGCCGCCGAGCCGCCGCCGCCTCACGAGGCGGCCTCGCCGCAGGAGATCGCCGCCAGGCTCGAGCGCCTGCGCGACCTCGAGTTCGAGCGGGTCCCGGAGGTCCGGACGCTCTCCGCGGGGGAGTGGCGCAGGAAGACGGCGAAGATGGCCGAGGAGGGCGCGGGGAGCGCCTCCGAGCAGCGGGAGGCCGACGCGGTCGCGGACTTCCTGAAGCTCAGCGGCCTCGCGACGCCGGACTTCGAGATCGAGCAGGCGACCGAGGGGGTCGGCGAGCTGATCGGCGGCTTCTACCGCCCGAAGTCGAACCGGCTGGTGCTCGTCGAGCAGCCGCTCCAGGGACCGCGCGGGGTCGAGTCGGTGACCGCCCACGAGCTCGACCACGCGCTTCAGGACCAGAACTATCCCGACGTGCTCGACCTCGGCTCGGTCACGGGCGAGAGGGAGATCGCCCTCTCGGCCCTGGTCGAGGGCGACGCCGGCGTCGTCGAGCGTCGCTACGCGCGCCGCCACCTCGGGATCTCGCCGGCCGCGGAGGAGAAGTCGCTGCTCTCGCCGGCGAACCTCGCGGCCGGGCTGCCGCCGGCACTGGTCGCGTCGGTCCGCTTCCCGTACACGGCGGGCGCCGACTTCGTCGCGACGCTCGAGCGCCGCGGCGGCTGGGAGCTCGTCGACGACGCCTTCGAAGACCCGCCGACGACGAGCGAGCAGATCCTCCACCCCGGCAAGTGGATCGCCGGCGAGGAAGGCGAGCGGGTGGAGCCAGACGGCGCCGCCGCACTCGGGCCGGGATGGCAATCGCTCGCCACGGTCGAGTCGGGCGAGCTCGACGCGCTCGTCATCCTCGCGTCCGGGGTGCCCTCCGACGTCGCCGCCCGCGCCGCGAAGGGCTGGCAGGGCGGCGCCTTCGAGGCCCTCCGCCTGCCCGGCGGCGGCACCGCGTGCCGCGGCGTCTGCCGCGACCGCCGGGCGGCCGTCGCGGTCTACGAGTGGGAGGACGACGCGGAGGCCGTCGAGTTCGCCGCCGCCGCCGTGCGCTACCTCGCCGAGCGGCTGAGCGGCGGGCGGCGCGACGGCCTCACGTTCCCGGTCGGCGACGGGGCCGCGGCGGCGCTCGCTGTCGACGGGCGCCGGACCGCGGTCGCCTACGCGCCCTCGCCGGAGCTCGCCCGAAGGCTGGCGGACGACTCGGCTCTAGAATCGGGCACGTGAGCTTTCCCGCCACGCGCCTGCGCCGCATGCGCCGCACCGAGACGCTCCGGGACCTCGTCCGCGAGACCGAGCTCTCGCCGGCGCACCTCGTCCAGCCGCTTTTCGTCGTCTCCGGCTCGGACGTGCGCGAGCCGGTCGAGTCGATGCCGGGCATCGAGCGCTTCTCGATCTCCGAGCTGGTCGCCGAGGCGACCGAGATCCAGGCCACCGGGATCGGCGCCGTGCTCCTCTTCGGGATCCCCGCCGACAAGGACGAGGCGGGCTCGGGCGCGTACGACCCCGAGGGCGTGGTGCAGATGGCCGTGCGAGCCCTGAAGGAGGCCCATCCCGACCTCGTCGTGATCACCGACGTCTGCCTCTGCGAGTACACCGCGCACGGCCATTGCGGCTTCGTCCGCGACGGCGAGGTCGACAACGACATCTCGGTCGAGCTGCTCGCGCGGACAGCGATCTCGCACGCCGAGGCCGGCGCCGACGCGGTCGCGCCGAGCGACATGATGGACGGCAGGGTCGGGGCGATCCGGGTCCAGCTCGACGAGGAGGGTCACTCCGAGGTGCCGATCGTCGCCTACAGCGCCAAGTACGCCTCCGCCTTCTACGGGCCGTTCCGCGAGGCCGCCGAGTCGACCCCCGAGTTCGGCGACCGGCGTGGCTACCAGATGGACCCGGCGAACGCGCTCGAGGCCGTCCGCGAGGCGCAGCTCGACCTCGAGGAGGGCGCCGACGTGATCATGGTGAAGCCGGCGCTTCCCTACCTGGACGTCGTCCGCCGGGTAAAGGACGAGACCGGCGCCCCGGTCGCCGCCTACCACGTCTCCGGCGAGTACTCGATGCTGAAGGCCGCCGCCGCGAACGGCTGGCTCGACGAGCGGGCCGCGGCGCTCGAGTCGCTGGTTGCGATCCGCCGCGCGGGCGCGGACATGATCGTGACCTATTACGCGAAGGACGCGGCCGCCTGGCTCTCGTGACCGCGGCGAGCGGCGGCGCCCCGGTGCGAGCGCCGGATACCCTCACCTCGTGGCTGTAGCGCCAAAGCCGAAGGTCCGCTCGCGCAGGGACGGGGCGGCGGTCCCCCTCGACGAGACCGACAAGCGGCTGATGAACCTGCTCCAGTCGCGTTTCCCGCTCGCGGCCGAGCCCTTCGGGCCCGTCGCCCAGGAGGCGGGCCTCGCCGTGGACGAGACGATGCGACGCACCCAGCGCCTGCTCGACGAGCGCATCATCCGCGAGATCACGCCGATCTTCGACACCCGCGCGCTCGGCTACGAGTCGATGCTGGTCGCGGCCAAGGTCGACGCCGAGCACCCTCACCGCGCCGCCCGGATCATCAACTCCCATCCCGGCGTGTCGCACAACTACCTGCGCACCCACGAGTTCAACCTCTGGTTCACGATCGCGACCCCGCCCGACTCCGAGCTCGGGCTGCAGGGGACGCTCGCGGCCCTGCAGCGGCTGACCGGGGCCGAGTCCATCCGGCAGCTGCCGACGCTGACCCTCTTCAAGATCAACATGAACCTGGAGATGGAGAAGGGCACCGACGCTCTCGCCGCCGCCGTCGAGGCGGCCCCGCCGCGGGAGCTCGAGCCCCAGCCCTACGACGACACCGACATCGCCGTGATCCGCGCGCTGCAGGGCCCGATGGAGGTCGTCGAGCGTCCCTACGACGCCGCTGCCGCCGCGGCCGGGATGACCACCCCGGCCTTCCTCGCCCACCTGGAGGGCATGGTCGACCGCAAGATCCTGCGCCGCGTCGCCGCGATCCTCTTCCATCGCCGCGCCGGGTTCTCGGCGAACGGGATGGGCGTCTGGCGGGTACCCGAGGACCGGATCCTCGAGGTCGGCGGGCGCATGGCCTCGGTCCGCGGGATCTCGCACTGCTACCAGCGCCCGACCTACGAGGACTGGCCCTACAGCGTCTTCACGATGGCCCACGGGCGCTCGAAGGAGGAGTGCGACGCGATCCTCGACTCGATCGCCGACGAGCACGACCTGCACGGCCCCGACCGCGCCGTCCTCTACTCGTCGACGGAGTTCAAGAAGATCCGCCTGCACTACTTCACCGACGACTACGCCCGCTGGGAAGCCGAGCACGCGTGAGCGCGCCGGACCCGGCGGATCGAGGCCGTCGTTGACCGACGACGGCCTCGACACCCGGACCTCCGCCTCGATCTACGGCCGTGCCGTCGGGCTCCTGCCCGGCGGGGTGAACTCGCCGGTGCGGGCGATGAAGTCGATCGGCCGCGACCACCCGATCTTCGTCGAGCGCGGCGAGGGGTTCGAGCTGATCGACGCCGACGGCCACCGCTACATCGACTGGGTCTGCTCGTGGGGCCCGCTGATCCTGGGCCACGCGCACCCGGCGGTCGTCGAGGCGGTCTGCGACGCGGCGCGGTCCGGGACCAGCTTCGGCGCCCCCACCGAGGCGGAAGTCCAGCTCGCCGCCGAGATCCGGGAACGCATGCCGTCGGTCGAGATGTCGCGGATGGTGAACTCGGGCACGGAGGCCACGATGAGCGCGGTGCGGCTCGCCCGCGCCGCCACTGGCCGCGAGCGGGTCCTGAAGTTCGCCGGCGCCTATCACGGCCACGTCGACGGGCTCCTCGCGGAGGCGGGCTCCGGGCTCGCCACGCATTCGCTGCCGGCCAGTCCGGGCGTGCCCGAAGCGCAGGCCGCCGCGACCGTGATCGTGCCCTGGAACGACCGCGAGGCGGTGGCGGCCGCACTCGCGAAGAACGAGATCGCGGCGATGCTGGTCGAGCCGGTCGCCGCGAACATGGGCGTCGTCCCGCCGGAGCCCGGGTTCCTCGAGTTCCTGCGCGAGCAGGCCGACTCCGCCGGTGCCCTGCTCGTCTTCGACGAGGTGATCACCGGTTTCCGCGTCTCCGCCGGCGGCGCCCAGCGTCTCTACGAGGTCCTGCCGGACCTGACGATCATGGGAAAGATCCTCGGCGGCGGCCTCCCGGCCGCCGCGTACGGCGGCCGCCGCGAGCTGATGCAGCGGGTCGCGCCGGCCGGCGACGTCTACCAGGCGGGGACCCTCTCCGGCAACCCGCTCGCGGTCGCAGCGGGGCTCGCGACCCTCGGCGAGCTCGACGCCGCCGCATACGAGCGCCTGCGCGCCTCGACCTCGCGGCTCGCCGACGGCCTGCGCGAGGCCGCCGAGGGCCGGCCGATCCGGATCGCCTCGGTCCCGGGCCTCGTCACGCCGTTCTTCAGCGAGCAGCCGGTAGGCGACTTCGCCGGCGCCTCCGCCTGTGACCTCGAGGCCTACGGCCGCTTCGCCCGGGCGCTGCTCGCCCGCGGGGTCTATCCGCCCGCCTCGCAGTTCGAGGCCTGGTTCGTCTCGCTCGCCCACGACGAGGCGGCGATCGACCGCACCGTCACCGCCGCGGCCGAGTCGTTCGAGGTGGCGCTCGGGTGAGCGCGGACGGCGCCCTCGGCCGGCTCGCCGACCTCCTGCGCGAGGACGGCAGCGTGATCGCCGACCACCTCCCGGAGCCCGGCGCCGGCGACTTGCGCGCGCTCGGCGCCCCCCTCGGCGAGCTCGTCGCCGCCGGCCCGCGCGCCGCCGGCGCGCCCGCGGAGTACGCGCTCCTGGTCGAGGCCGTGCGCGAGGGCTACCTCCTCCATTACGGCGAGCCGCGGGTGGTCCGCGACGCGGACGAGGACCTGCGCCTGCTCGCCGGCGACTACCTCTACGCCCTCGGCCTCGAGCGCCTGGCGGGCCTCGGCGACCTCGAGGCCGTCCGCGAGCTCGCCGACCTGATCTCGATCTCGGCCAAGCTCCACGCCGAGCGCGGCGGGGCCGGATCGCGCGAGCTGTGGCTGGCCAGCGCGGTCGCCGTCGCGGCCGGCGGCGGGGCGCGGCACGAGCGCGCCAAGGAGGAGCTGCGGTCGGGCGCAAGCGGGGCCGAGCGCGACCTGCTGGACCTCGCGACCGATAGGGCTTCGGAGACCGGCCTCGAGAGCGCGCTGTCTCGCCTCGCCGAATCAATAGAATCCGCGCCCCTTGGCTGACGGAAACGACAAGGGCAACGGGTCCGAGCGGCCCGCCGAGCCGCTCCTGCCGAAGCCGGACCCTCCCGGCTACTTCAAGGGCGAGTCGATGACGCGCCGCACGGTCTTCGCCTTGATCGGCCAGGGCCTGGGCGGCGCGGCGGTCGCCGCTGTCGCCCTGCCGACGATCGGATTCGCCCTCGCGCCCGTTTTCGACGAGATGGAGGAGCTCTGGGAGCCGGTCGGCCCGGAGGAGGACTTCTCGGCCGAGACCTACACCCCGGTGACCCTGACGATCGTCGAGAACATCGGCGAAGCCGGCAAGACCACCGCCTACGTCCGGCGCGGCTCCGAGGACCTCGACGAGGAGCCCACCGACTACATCGCGGTCTCGACCCGGTGCGCCCACCTGGGCTGCCCGGTGCGGTTCGTCCGCGCCGCCGGCAACTTCATCTGCCCTTGTCACGGCGGCGTCTACGGCTTCCGCGGCGAGGTCATCGGCGGCCCCCCGGTCCGCCCGCTCGACCGCTTCCAGACCCGCGTCGTCGACGGCAACGTCGAGATCGGCCCGCGCTACAGCGTCACCTCGCAGCTCGACCCCGTCCGCGCCCGCGACCCGGGTGAGTTCACGGGCGGGGTCTGGAACGTCCTCTACCCGCCGCGGCCCTCGGTGCCGCCGCCGCCCTAGCCATGGCGGAGACCCAGGAGAAGACCAAGAAGCGCCGCGGCCCGGCGTTCCTGCACCGCCCACCGAAGCCGGGCGAGTCGGCGAACGGCGGTGGCGACGGCGACGGCGGCGGTCCGCTCGGGACCGCCAAGGAGGGCGCGATCGACCTCGTCGGCTGGGTCGACGAGCGCATGGGGGCGACCGGCTTCCTCACCGGGATGCTCTTCCGCAAGGTCCCGAAGGGGACCAACTGGTTCTACACGCTGGGGTCCGGGACGCTCTTCGCCTTCGTCTTCCAGGCGCTCACCGGGGTCTTCCTGGCGATGTACTACGTGCCCTCGGCGACCGAGGCGTACGACTCGGTCACCCACCTCACCAACGACGTCTTCCTCGGCGAGTTCGTGCGCGGCATGCACAAGTGGGGGGCGACGGTGATGATGGTGCTGATCTTCCTGCACATGGGGCGCACCTTCTTCTTCGGCGCCTACAAGTACCCGCGCGAGCTCAACTGGGTGATCGGTGTGATCCTGCTGGTCCTCACCCTGATGATGGGCCTCACCGGGTACCTGCTGCCCTTCGACCAGCGCTCCTTCTGGGCCACGATCGTCGCCGTCAACATCAACGGCACGGGCCCGCTCATCGGCCCCTACCTGGCGGACTTCCTGCGCGCCGGGCCCGAGTTCGGCGCGACGACGATCGCGCGCTTCTACTCGATCCACATGCTGCTCGTGCCCGGGGCGATCATCGCGCTGATCGGCGCGCACCTCTACCTCGTCGTGAAGCAGGGCACGACCGCGCCGCCGTGGAAGCGCGCCGAGGTCAAGCCGAAGTCGCTCCGCGAGGAGAAGGTCGGCTAGGTGCCGACTCCCGCGAACACGCTCCCGTCTGACGGCGCCCGGACGCGCCTGGCTGCGTCCAGCGCGCTCGGCGATGCGCTGCATCGCCTTCGCCCGCCCGCCTTGCCGGCCACGCCCGGTCACTCGTCAGAGCGGAATCGTGCCCACGAGAGGCGGCACCGTTGAACAACGCCGAGAAGGAGCAGTACCTCCGCGAGTACGAGGTCCTGAAGAAGCAGGGCAAGCCCTTCTTCCCGTACGCGGTCCTGAAGGACTCCGCGATGGCGCTCATCGTCGCCGCCGTGATCATCGTGATGTCGATCGTGCTCGGCGCCGAGCAGGGGCCGAAGGCCGACCCGACCACGACCACCTACGTGCCGCGCCCCGAGTGGTACTTCTTCTTCCTCTTCGAGCTGCTGCGCGTGATCAAGCCGCCGGAGATGGTGCCGGTGGCGACGATCGGGATCCCGACGATCTGCCTCGTCCTGCTGATCCTGCTGCCGTTCTACGACCGCAATCCCGAGCGCCGGCCGGAGCGGCGGCCGATCGCGACCACGGCCGGGATCCTGACGATCATCGCGATGGCGTTCCTGACCATCCTCGGCGCCCAGGCGGGCTCGCCGACCGAGATCGAGCTCGCGGTCGAGCCTCAATACCAGGAAGGGAAAGAGGTGGCCGCCCAGTCCGGCTGCCTGGCCTGCCACATCTTCGAGCACAACGGCAACCCCGGCCCCGGGCCCGAGCTGACCGAGATCGGTGAGCAGATCCCCCGCGCCGCGATCGCGCGCTCGCTGGAGGTCGGGCCCGGGATCATGCCGTCGTACACCGGCCTCAAGGAGGAGGAGCCGGAGAAGTTCAACGCGATGGTCGACTTCCTCGCCTCGCTGAACGGCCAGTCGAACGAGACTGCCGAAGCCGGCAGCTCCCAGACCGGCGATTGAGCTCAGCGCCTTCGGGCATCCCCGACCGCGCGGAGGACCAGTTCGCGACGCAGGTGCGGGGGATGTTCGACCGCATCGCCGGGGTCTACGACCTGATGAACACGGCGATGACCGCCGGGCTCCACCACCGCTGGCGCGAGCGCACCGCCGATCGCGCCGAGCTCGGCCCGGGCGAAAGCGCCCTCGACGTCTGCTGCGGGACCGGCGACCTCGCGCTCGAGCTCTCCCGCCGCGTCGGGCGCGAGGGTCGCGTCGTCGGCTGCGATTTCTCCGAGCGGATGCTCGAGCTCGCGAGGGCGAAGGCGGGCGGCGCCGGCGCCCCGATCGCCTTCGAGTGGGCCGACGCCCTCGAGCTGCCCTACGGTGACGCCGCCTTCGACGCCGTCACGGTCGGGTTCGGCGTCCGCAACCTCGCCGACCTCGACCGCGGCCTCGCCGAGATGGCACGGGTGCTCCGGCCCGCCGGCCGGCTCGCGATCCTCGAGATCACCCAGCCGCAGCGCCCGCCCCTCTCGACCTTCTTCTCGATCTGGTTCGACCGGCTCGTCCCGCGCCTGGGCACGCTCGCCGGCGACCGCGACGCCTACACGTATCTGCCCGAGTCGGTGAAGCGCTTCCCCTCGCCCGCGGGCCTCGCCGCCCGGCTCGACGGGGCGGGGTTCGAGCGGATCCGCTGGACCGTCCTCGCCGGCGGGATCATCGCCATCCACAGCGGGGTGAAGCCGTGACGAACGCGGCCGTGCCCGCGCCGGTCACCAAGGTCCTCGACGCGGCCGGGACCTGGCTGCCGGCGTCGATGGCCGAGGTCGAGAAGCGGCTCGAGCGCGGCGCGGCCTCCCCCGGAGGCCCGCTCGCCGAGGACGCGACCGCGACCCTGGCCGCGGGGGGCAAGCGGTTGCGCCCGCTCCTCGTCCTGCTCTGCGCGGGCCCGGAGTCGGCCGCCTCGGCGGTGAGCGCGGCGACCGCGGTCGAGCTCGTCCACATGGCGACGCTCGTCCACGACGACGTCCTCGACGCCGCCCCGCTTCGCCGCGGCCGCCCGACGGTCCTCGCCACCTCGGGCCGCCCGCGCGCGACCGCCACCGGCGACCTGCTCTTCTCCCGCGCCTTCGCCGAGCTCGCCGGCGACGGCGACCCCGTCCGGGTCGCGCTCCTAACTACGGCCTCGGTCGCCCTCGCCCGCGGCGAGCTCGCTCAGCGCCGCGACGCCTTCGACCTCGGCGTGACGGCGGAGCGGTACCTGGAGCGCTGTCGCCTGAAGACCGCCGCGCTCTTCGAGTGCGCCTGCTCGATCGGCGACGGCCGCTCCACCCTCGCCGGCTTCGGCCGCCGGGTCGGGCTCGCCTTTCAGCTGCTCGACGACGTCCTCGACGTCACCGGGCCCCCGGAGCGCACCGGCAAGGCCCGCGGCACCGACCTGCTCGACGGGACGATCACGCTGCCGCTGATCCGCGCCCGCGAGCTGGACACCTCGCTCGCCGAGATCGACCTGCACGGCCTGGGTGCGGGCGGCGCGGAGGAGGTCTGCGACCGGATCGTCGCCACGGGCGCCGCCGACGAGGTGCGCGCGATCGCGCGCCGCCACGTCGAGGCCGCCAAGGCCGACCTCGACGCCACCGGGCTCGAGCCCGAGCGCCGCCGCCTACTCGACCTCGTCGCGGACGGCGTGGTCGAGCGCTACGCCTAGCGCTCAGGCGGGGACGGGCACGCGGGCGTCGCGCTCGACCTCGCTCGCGAGGTCGTCGAGGATCCGCAACAGGCCGACCTCGTGGTCGGTGGTGGTAAGGCGGCCCTTCGCGTCGAACGCGTCGTGGGCGAGCGCGATCGCGACGGCTTCGGTGTCGATCACCCGCGCGCCGGTGGCGCCGAGGACCTTGCGGGCCTCGGCCTGCGCCCAGACCGCGCCGAACCGCCCGGTGCTGGCGCCGGTGACCGCGACCGGCTTGTTGCGAAGCGTGGACGTCGTGTGCGGGCGCGAGGCCCAGTCGAGCGCGTTCTTCAAGATTCCGGGGATCGAGTGGTTGTACTCGGGGGTGGCGATCAGGATCGCGTCGGCGCGCTCGATCGCCTCGCGCAGGGCCGCGACCTCGGCGGGGGGCGCGTCGGTGTCGTCGTCCTCGTCGTATGGCGGGATCGACTTGAGGCCGCCATAGAGCTCGACGTCGACCCCCGCCGGCGCCTGCTCCGCGACGTGGCGGAGCAGGCGGGCGTTCAGCGAGCCGGCGCGGACGCTTCCGGGAATCGCCAGGACTCGCATCGGGGTCACTCCTTGTTCAGCTCGAGCTCGACCGCCAGCGAGACGTCGTTGGCGAGGGCCGGGCTGCCGTCGGGCAGCTCCATCTGCCAGTCCATCCCGAACTCGGTCCGGTCGATCGTCGCCTCGAGCGAGAGCGCGACCTTCTCACCCACTCCGGGGACCTCGATCGGCCCGCGGACCGTGCCGGTGGCGACTACCGCCTGGGTCGCGCCGGCCAGCTCGAGGTCGCCGCTGAGCCGGATCTCGTCGCCCGCGATCGCGAGGTCGGTCGAGCGGAAGCGGACCTCGGGGTTGCGCTCGGCGTCGAAGAACTCCGGCGAGAACAGGTGCGGGCGGATGTCTGAGTCGTCGACGTCGATGCTTTCGACCGGCACCGCCCCGGTGAGCACGGCGCCGTCGTCGCCGACCTCGAGCGTTGCGTCGAGGCGCTTGAAGGAGCCGCGGAAGATCGAGAGCCCGGCGTGCCGGACGGCGAACGTGGCGCTCGAATGCGCATGGTCGACGGCCCAGGTGCCGGCCGGCACCCGTTCCGTGGCTGCTGTTGCTGTGCTCATCTGAACCCTTTCGTTGTAGTGACAACGGTTGTAGTAGCAAGAGTGTAGCAACAACAGTTGTTCAATCAACAGTCCTCGTTACAATCGGGTCATGGCGACTCGGACTCCGACGGCGGCGAGGATCAGCGAGGAGCAGCTCCGTGCCTGGCGCGCCTTCCTGCGCGCCCACTCGACGATGCTGCGGCGGATCAGCCAGGACCTGGTCGAGGCCGACCTGCCGCCGCTCTCCTGGTACGACGTCCTGGCCGTGTTGCGCGACGCGCCCCAGACGCGCCTGCGGCAGGTCGACGTCGCCGAGCAGCTCCTCCTCTCCACCAGCGGGCTAAGCCGCCTGCTCGACCGGATCGAGGCGGCGGGGCTGGTCCGGCGGGTCACCTGCCCGGGGGACAGGCGGAGCCTTCACCTGGAGCTGACCGACGAGGGCGCCGAGATGCTGGAGAAGATGTGGCCGGTCTACGCGCGCGGGATCGCCGAGGACTTCCTGCCGGCGTTCGGCGGCGAGGCCGGTGAGATCGCGGCGGCGATGGAGTCGATCGGCGAGTCGTGCGACGCCGCCCGCGCGGAGGCGGAGGCGGTGGACGACTGAGGCGCGCCGAGGGCTAGAAGTCGTCGGCGACGATCAGATCGCGGTTGAGGGCGTCGATGAAGCGATCGACCTCCTCTTCCATGATCGCCCGGCTGAGCTCGGAGAGATCGTCGAGCAGGCCCTCGGTCCCCTCGTCGAGGACCTCGTCGAACGCGTCCATGACCTTCTGGTCGTGGACCTCCGAGCCGGACCACTCGCACTCGGGGCAGCGCAGCTCGACGCGCCAGCGGGCACGGCCCGCGGGCTCCCAGTCGGTGGGGTGGACGAGCTCCGAAGAGCACCCGGGGCAGACGTGCAGCTCGCGCTTGCCGCTCCCCCGATCGGACTTCTCGCCGCTCTCCCGTGTCGCGTCAGCGTGCGGCGACATCTCGATCACGTGGCCGCCTGGGAGCACGACCCTCTGGACTGCGGAGCCTCTCTCTCCCTTGCGATCCATCCTTCTTCCAAGTATCGGGAACTGAGCCGCTCGGCTTTAAGGGTTTTCCCGCAGACTTTGCGCGGAACTGCCGCAAACCTGGGCCCAGAGCCGCCTTGCGGGCGCCTAGACTGCGCGCATGGTGCTCTCAGACGGAACGATCAGGGCCGAGATCGCGGCGGGGCGAATCGTCTTCGACCCCTTCGACGAGGCCATGATCCAGCCGTCGAGCGTCGACGTCCGCGTCGACAACCGCTTCCGGGTGTTCCACAACTCGCGGCACGCCTACATCGACGTGCGCGAGCCGATGGAGGACCTGACCGAGCTCGTCACCGTCGAGGGCGACCGGCCCTTCATCCTCCATCCCGGCGAGTTCGTCCTCGGCCAGACCCTCGAGCGGGTCAGCCTGCCGTCCGACGTCGTCGCCCGGCTCGAGGGGAAGTCGAGCCTCGGCCGGCTCGGGCTCCTGATCCACTCGACCGCCGGCTTCGTCGACGCGGGCTTCGAGGGCAACCTCACGCTCGAGCTCTCGAACGTGGCCAACCTCCCGATCACGATCTACTACGGCATGCCGATCGGGCAGATGTCCTTCATGCGCATGGACGAACCGGTCGAGCGCCCCTACGGCACCGCCGAGGCGGGCTCGAAGTACCAGGGCCAGGCCGAGCCGACGGCCTCGATGTATTACAAGAACTTCGAGCGCCACCGAATCCCCGGCTGAGCCTCGCGAGCGCCCGGGCGGCGCCTCGCATATTCACGCGGACTGATCCGCCCGTGAGCGGGCGCCGTTACCATGATTCACGATGGATTTCAGCCTTTGGCAGATAGCGATAGTTCTGGTCATCGCCCTGATCGTCTTCGGCCCGAAGCGGCTGCCCGAGCTGGGCAAGTCCCTGGGTACCGGCATGCGCGAGTTCAAGGACTCGATCACCGGCAACCACAAGGACGAGGACGAAGAGAAGCCGCGCATCGAGAAGGCCTCGCCGACCGAGAAGGTCGACAGCGAGGTCGTCACCGAGAACAAGGCGTAGTCCCGTGGCCAGAGCGCGGGCGGTCAATTTCGATGACCGTCTGACGCTCGTCGAGCATCTCGACGAGCTGCGGACGCGAATCATCATCTCGCTCGCCGCGTTCGGGGTCGCGTTCGCGCTCTGCTTCTGGCAGGACGCGCTGATGCTCGAGATCTTCAACGCGGCGCTGCCCCAGAACACGCCCGAGCCGATCACGCTGGGAGTCACCGAGCCCTTCTTCACCACGGTTGAGGTCTCGGCCTACGGCGCCTTCGTGATCGCGCTGCCGGTGATCCTCTACCAGGCCTACGCCTTCGTCCTGCCGGCGTTCTCCGCTTCGGAGAAGAAGGTCGTCCTGCCCTTCCTGATCGCGGCGCCCGTGCTCTTCCTCGCCGGTGTCGCCTTCTCGTACTTCGTGGTGCTGCCCGCGGCGATCACGTTCCTGCTCAACTTCAACGCCTCCGACTTCAACATCGAGGTCCGCGCGAAGGACTACTACCGCTTCATCGGCGTGCTCTGCCTCTCGCTCGGGATCCTCTTCCAGATCCCGCTCGGGGTGCTCGCGATCACGCGGCTCGGGGTCGTCACCCCCGACCAGCTCGCCAAGAACCGCCGCTACGTGATCCTCGGGATCTCGATCGTCGCCGCGGCGCTCCCCGGAGGCGACCCGGTCTCGATGCTCCTGATCATGTTCCCGCTGATCTTGCTCTACGAGGCGAGCATCCTCCTCGCCCGCCGCTTCGGCGAGCCCGCCGGGCGCGACCTCGCCGCGGCCGAGCCGGCGGCCGGCGAGTCGGGCTAGCAGAGCCCATGACTCGGCACTAGCCTTTTCGGCGATGCTCTTCGATCTCAGCGGCAAGCGAAAGCGCGTGGTCCAGGTGGTCTACGCGGCGCTGGCGGTGCTGTTCGCCGTCAGCTTCGTCGGCTTCGGCATCGGCTCCGATGCGGCCGGCGGGCTCTTCGACGCGTTCGGCCTCGGCTCGGACGACAACTCGAGCGGGAACCCGGCCTTCGAGGACCAGATCGACGAGGCCGAGCAGAAGGTCGCCGCCGACCCCAAGGACGAGCAGGCGCTCTCCGACCTGGTGCAGCTCCACTACCAGGCGGGCAACGACGCCGTGGAGGTCGACGAGGCCACCGGCCAGATCTCGATGACCACGGAGTCGGAGCAGGAGTACAACGAGGCGGCGAGCGCCTGGCAGGACTACCTGAAGGTCGCGAAGAAGCCCGACGGCTCGACCGCCGCGATCGCCAACCAGGCCTACGGGATCCTCCTCCAGTTCGCCGAGCCGACCGAGGTCTCGACGATCGCCGAGGACGCGGTCGTCCCGGCCGAGATCTCCGCCGAGGACACCCCCGGCGTCGGCCCGTGGGCCACGGTCGCCCAGTACGCCTACTTCGCCGGCGACACGAAGCTCGGCGACGAGGCGACCCAGAAGGCCCTCGACGAGGCCGACAGCTCCCAGCGCAAGCAGCTCGCCAAGGACCTCGCGGCGGCCGAGAAGTCCGCCGTGAAGCTCGCCGAGGAGATCAAGAAGCAGGCCGAGAAGGGCGGCGGGGAGGAGGCCTTCACCAACCCGCTCGAGCAGGGAATCGGCGGCGGCGCCCTCCCCGGCGGCACCGGCGCGGGCCTGCCCGGCAGCACCACGCCCGCCCCCTGATCGAGGCCCCGTTCCGGGTCTCGGCACGCGCGGACGGCGGCTACCATTTCGGGCACCAGGGCCGTTAGCTCAGTTGGTAGAGCAGGAGACTCTTAATCTCAAGGTCGAAGGTTCGAGCCCTTCACGGCCCACTCGTCTCGCCCCGGTACGCGTCGGAGGCGATGAGCGCGCATCATCGTACGTATCCGAACTCCTTCAGGTACTGCGCCGCTGCGTCGCGCGGCGATTCGCGGTCGATGTCGACACGTGCGTTGAGCTCCTGCATCACCTCGAGCGTCAGGTTCTCCTGAACGCTTTCGATCGTCTCGGCGAAGTCGGGACCCGCCTCCTCGGCGATCTGCTCGCGGGCGACGAAGAGGACATTGCCCGCGGGCAGGACCTCACGGTCGTCCTCGAGGATCACGAACTCGTCGGAGACGAAGAGCTGGGCGTCCGTCGTGAAGAGGATCGAGAGGTCCGCCTCTCCGCTCGCGAGCACGTCGTAGCGCCTGCCGATCTCGACCGGCTGGAAGCGCTCGAACTCGAGGCCATAGTCGCGTTCGAGCCCGATCAGGCAATCCCTTCGCCTCGGGCATTCCGGTGAGCCATAGAGGGTGAGATCGTCCGCGCGGCCCTCGAGGTCGGACGTCTCCGTGACATCGAGCCGGTCGGCGGTCTCGGTCAGCAGCCCAAGCGCGTTCGCGCTCGAGAACGGCGTCGGCGGGAAGGCCACCAGCCCGATCCGCTCGAAGTCGTCGCGGGTCTCCTCATACGCCTGCGCGCCGTCGGCCGGGACCTCCTCTGCCGGCACTTCGAAGAACGAGGTCAGTGCGGTCGATGCGTACTCCGGATAGGCGTCGACCTCCCCGCGCTTCAGTGCCCGCAGGGCCTCCCTCTCCGAGCCGACGTCGAGACGGGTCTCGACGTGGTAGCCGGCGGCCTCGAGCGCCTGGGCGTAGATCTCTCCGAGGATGTACTGCTCGGTGAAGTTCTTCGAGCCGACGGTGATCTCGACGTCTCGGTTGTCGGGGTCCGTTTCGATCCGGGCCGCCGTCGAAGCCCCGCCGGATTCCTCGTCGCCGCAGGCGCCGACGGTGAGCGCCAGGAGGGCCGTCGCGACGAGCAACGCGAACGCCCTCACGTCTCGCTCGCCCTCCGCCGGAGCCTCCCGGCGTCCTCGCCGATCCCGATCCGCGGCAGCCAGTCCAGCGCTCGCGGCAGGTACCAGTTCCAGTCCCCCAGCAGCGTCATCGTTGCCGGCAACAGGACGCCGCGGATGATCGTCGCGTCGATCAGCACGGCAACCGCGAGGCCGACCCCGAACTGCTTGAAGACCACGGACGAGAGCGTCGCGAAGATCGCGAAGACGGCGATCATCACGATTGCCGCAGCGGTCACGACACCGGCCGTCGCCTTGACGCCGAGGTCGACGGCCTGCGCGGTGGAGAGACCCCGGTCGTACGCCTCGCGGACCCGGCTGAGGATGAACACGTGGTAGTCCATCGAGAGGCCGAACAGGAGGACGAACAGGAAGAGCGGCAGCCAGGAGACGACCGCACCCGTCGCCTCGAACCCGAGCAGCGACTCGAGGTGGCCCTCCTGGAAGATCCAGACCACGACCCCGTAGGCGGCCGCGACCGACAGCAGGTTGAGCAGGATCGCCTTGAGCGGGATCACGATCGAGCGGAAGGTGACGAGCAACAGCAGGAAGGCGAGCCCGAGCACGAACGCGAACACGACCGGCACGCGGGACTCCATCAACTCGTTGAAGTCCTCGGAACCGGCCGTGTAGCCGGTGACATTCGCCTCGAGCCCGGGCTCGAGGCCGACC
>DASUSH010000001.1:0-24144 GCA_036375215.1 Solirubrobacterales bacterium | reverse complement strand
TACCGCTTCCCGGTGTTCGGCGTGCTCGCCCTCGCGATCGGCGCGGTCTGCACGGGGATCGCCCGCGCCGCCCTCGACGAGCTGGTGATGCTCGCGACCGAGAAGACGCCGACCGCGAGCAGGCGCAAGCTCGCTGAGCGTTCGACCACCCAGGCCCGGGTGGGGGAGGCCGAGGCGGCGCTGCGGGCGGCCCGCGCGCTCGTCGATGACGCGGTCGCCGCCGCCTGGGCGCAGGCGAGCGAGCGGGGCGAGGTCGGCCTCGATCGCAGGCTGGCACTGCGGCTCGCGGCGACCCACGCGGCCCGCACCGCGGCGCTCGTCACGACGACGGCCCACGAGCTCGCCGGGGTGAGCGGCGTCTACGAGGGCTCGCCGCTCGAGCGCGCCTTCCGCGACGTCCAGGTCGCGAACCGCCACATGCTCGTCGCGCCGGCGGTCAACGAGCTCGGCGGCCGCCTCCTGCTCGGCCTCGAGACCGACACGACCCAGCTCTGAGTCCGTGACGGACGGCTTCCACGTCGCCCATCAAGACAGGGTGGAGCCGATCGGTGACCTCGTCGAACTCGCCGATCGAGTCGTGATGAGGTTCATCTGGCCTGGTGTCGGCCACGGCCTCACGACCAAGATGGAGATGACGAGCGTCTTCACGCTGCGCGGGCGGAGGGTCGTCTTCTGGGAGATGTTCCGGGAGCACGCCGACGCCCTCGAAGCCGCCGGGCGCCCGGACTAGCCGGCGCGGACGCTAAGCGGGCTGAGGGGCGGGTTGGGGGTCGCCACCGCTGCCCTCGACGAGTGTGTCGGCGGGGTTGTCCTCGCGGCGGGACAGCAGGAGGAAGGGGAGCGCGAGCGCGGAGATCCCGGCGGCGAGCAGGTAGGACGGGCCGTAGCCCCAGGCGTCTGCGGAGCGGCCCAGCAGGGGCTGCGCCCAGACCCCGCCGGAGGAGGCCATCATCGAGTCGAAGGAGATGATCGTCGCCCGCTGGCGCGACGGGATCATCCCGTTCAGGTAGGCCTGGCGGATCGGCATCGTCGCCGCGAACAGGAGGCCCCAGACGACGACCAGCGTGATCACGCCCCAGAAGGTGTCGAGGACGCCGACGAGCCCCAGGGTGAGCGCCGAGAGGCCGGCGGTGACGAGCAGCGCCGAGGTCCGCCGCCTGAAGAGCCGGCGGATCCGCGGCGCCGCGATCCCACCGAGGATCTGCGCGCCGGCGACGATCGCCGCCACCAGGCCGGCGACCTGGTACGCCTCCGGGTCGCCGTAGAGCTCGAGCAGGTACGGCTGGAGCGCGTAGAAGGCGTAGATGCCGACGCCGCCGGTGAAGAGCGCGCCGAGCATCAGCCACTTCACCGCCGGCTCCCGCCACCCGTACTCGATCGAGTTCGACCAGATCGTCCGCATCTCCGCGAGCGGCCGCCCGCCCCGCTCCGGGGTGAAGCCGACGTCGTGCATGAGGCGGAAGGCGAGCGCGAACATGACGAGGAGGACGATCCCGCGGGCGACGAAGGGCGCGCCGAGGCTGATCTGCGCTGCGATGAACCCGCCCGCGACCGAGCCGATCAGCATCCCCGCCCCGGTGACGATCTGGCCGCGCCCGAACACGGTCTCGAGCGCGCCCTCGAACCCGGTCGCGGCGAGGGCGTCGACGAGCCAGGCCTCGACCGCGCCCGAGAAGAACGTGAAGCCCAGCCCGAGGAGGAGCGAGGCGACCGCCCACTCCCAGAACGGCGCCTCGATCCGCCACAGCAGGACGTAGAGCAGCGTCGATCCGGTCAGGGTCAGCGTGCCGAGCAGGTACGACATGCGCCGCCCGATCGTGTCGGCGACGATCCCGGTCGGCACTTCGAAGGCCACCATCCCCGCGGTGAAGAACGCGTTCGCGGCGAACGCCTCGAGGTTGGAGAGGCCGGCGTCGAGCAGGAAGATCGTGTTGATCCCCCAGATGAACGACGCCGCCAGCGTGTTGCCGAGCAGCAGCACGAGGTAGGTGCGCTGTATCGAACGCGGGGTCGGCATCTCCATTCAACGTAAGGACCGGCCGACCCGGCCCCGCTCATCGGTGCGGCTCAGGCGGCCGCTTCGCGCGCCTCGGCCACCTCGCGGGCGGACTCGTCCGCGTGGTAGGAGCTGCGCACGAGCGGGCCCGAGGCGACCGACTCGAAGCCGATCTCGCGGGCGGCCGCCTCGAGCGCGGCGAACTCGTCGGGGTGCCAGTAGCGCACGACCGGGAGGTGGTTCTCGGTCGGGCGGAGGTACTGCCCGACGGTGAGGACCTGGACCCGGTGATCGCGCAGGATCCGGAAGGCCTCGACCATCTCGTCGAACTCCTCGCCGAGCCCGACCATCAGGCCGGACTTGGTGACGACCTCGTCGCCGCCGTACTCCTTCGCCATGCGCAGCACGCGGCAGGAGCGCATGAAGTCGGAGCCGCGCCGCGCCCGCGGGTAGAGGCGGGGGACGGTCTCGACGTTGTGGTTGAAGACGTCGGGGCGCTCGTGGATCACCTTGGCGAGCGGCATCTCCTGGCCGCGGAAGTCGGGGGTGAGCACCTCGACCTTGCAGCCGGGCGCGAGCATCCGCGTCGAGCGGATCACGCCCACGAACGCGCTTGCACCGTAGTCGGGCAGGTCGTCGCGATCGACCGACGTGATGACGGCGTGGCGCAGCCCCATCTGCTTCACCTGCTGGGCGACGCGCAGCGGCTCGAGCGGGTCGTTCCAGGTCGGCTTGCCCGTCTTCACGTTGCAGAATCCGCAGCGCCGGGTGCAGGTGTCGCCGAGGATCATGAAGGTGGCGGTCCCGCGCTCCCAGCACTCGCCGACGTTCGGGCAGTTCGCCTCCTCGCAGACGGTGTGCAGGTTCTCGGAGGCGATCTCGGACTTGAGGCGGCGGTAGGTCGGGCCGCCCGGCGCGGGCACCTTCAGCCACGGCGGCTTGCGCTCGCGGAAGGGGCGGCCCTCGAGCTCCTCCGCGCGCACGCCGCCGGGCCGCGCGCGCGAGCGGGTGACGTGGATCCGTTCCGGGGCGCTGGCCATCAGCCACCCACCGTACTCGGCGCCTCGCGACCGGCCTCCGCGAGCGCGTCGAGGTCGTCCGCCCACTCGACCCGGCGCTCGTACACCTCGCCGAAGCGCTCGGCGATCGTTGCGGCGAAAGCGTCGAAGTCCTGCTCCGCTCCGTGTTCCCGCGCCAGTGACGTCACCTTGCAGGCCTCGATCCCGCACGGGACGATCCACTCGAACGGCTGCAGGTCGTTGTTCACGTTCACGGCGAGCCCGTGGGTCGTCACACCCCGGTTCACGTGGACGCCGATCGAGCCGATCTTGCGCTCGCCCACCCAGACCCCGGTCAGGCCCTCGCGCAGGCCCGCCTCGACGCCGTGCTCGGCGAGCGCGTCGATCATCACCCGCTCGAGGTTCCGCACGTAGAGATGGACGTCGTCGCCGTAGGCGCGCAGCGAGACGATCGGGTAGGCGACGATCTGGCCGATGCCGTGGTAGGTGACGCGGCCCCCGCGGTCGGTCTCGGCGACCTCGATCCCCTGCATGCGATACCAGTCCTCGCCCATCGGCAGCTCGTCGGGCGTGGAGCGCCGGCCCTTCGTGTAGACGGGCGGGTGCTCGAGCAGGAGCAGGGCGTCGGGGGCCTCGCCGGCCTGCCGCGCCGCTTCCAGCCGCTTCTGGGTCGCGCGCGCCTCCTCGTAGGGGACGACGCCGAGCCGGATGCAGACGATCGGATCCACGCGGCCTATGTTCTCACGCGGCGATCGCCGCCGGCCGGGCCTCGAGGCGGCGCCGGGCGAGCTCGTGCGCCGCGTCGAGGGGCGGGACGCCGCGCGCCTCCGCGTCGGCCAGGACCCGCCCGATCGCGTCGCCGATGCCCTCGACGAGCCTGCCGACCTCGTCCGCGCCGAGGTCGCGGAGCTCGCGGTAGACGCTGATCAGCCCGCCGGCGTTGGCGACGAAGTCCGGTGCGCAGAGGACGCCCCGCTCGTGCAGCCGCTCCGCCAGCCGCTCCTCGGACAGCAGGTTGTTGGCCGAGCCGCAGACGATCCGGCAGCGCAGCGCGTCGACGTTTCCCGGGTCGATCGCGCCGCCGAGCGCGCACGGGGCGAGGACGTCGCAGGGGGCGGTGATCGCAGCCGCGGGCTCGATCCACCCGGCGCCGAGCTCGGCGGCCAGGCGCCGCTTCGCCGGGTCGACGTCGGAGATCGCCAGCTCGGCACCCTCGGCGGCCAGCAGCCGGGCGAGCCGCTCGCCGACGTGCCCGGCGCCGACGACGACCACCTCGAGCCCGGCGAGGTCGCCCGCGCCGAGCTCCGCGGCCGCGCAGGCCCGGATCGCGGCGGCGACGCCGCGCGCCGTGTACGGGCTCGGATCGCCGGCGCCGCCGCCGGCCTCGGGGAGGCCGACCGCGTGAGGAGTGCGCTCGGCGATCGTGGCGATGTCCTCGGCGCCGACGCCGACGTCCTCGGCGGTCACGTAGCGGCCGTCGAGCGAGTCGACGAGGTCGCCGAAGTCGTGCATCACGGCGCGCCGTTCGATCCCGGGCCCGCCGTTCTTCCAGGCGTCGCCGGGCGGCGCGCAGACGACGCCCTTGCCGCCGCCGAGCTCGAGCCCCGCCGCGGCGGCCTTGTGGGTCATCCCTCGCGCCAGGCGCAGCGCGTCGCGGACGCCGTCCTCGGGAGAGGCGTAGCGCCAGAGGCGAACGCCGCCGAGCGCCGGACCGAGCGCGGTCGAGTGCACCGCGACGGCCATCGTGAGGCCGCTGCGGCGGCCGCGGCGCACGACGAGCTCCTCGTGCTCCAGCGGGACCGGGGGGACGCGCTCGCCCATCTCATGCAGATGAGACCGATCCCGGACCGGACCCGAAGCGGAGGATCCGGGGGTGCTCATTCGTCCGCCCCCCAGCGCTCGAGCCGGCGCTGGATCGCGCCGAGGAAGCGGGCCGCCTCGGCCCCGTCGAGGGCGCGGTGGTCCCAGGACATGCAGAGGTAGCTCATCGGGCGGACCGCGATCGCGTCCTCGCCGTCGGGCCCCTCGACGACGACCGGCCGCTTCACGATCGCCTCGAGGTCGAGGATCGCCACCTGCGGCTGGTTGATGATCGGCGTCGCGAGCACGGCGCCGAATTGGCCCGGGTTGGTGATCGTGAACGTGCCGCCGTGGACGTCGTCGGGGGTGAGGCTGCCCTCGCGCGCCCGCGCGGCGACGTCGGCGATCGACGCCGCGAGCCCCTCGAGGCTCAGCCGCTGCGCGCGGTGGATCACCGGGACGATCAGCCCCTCGTCGAGCGCGACCGCGATCCCGAGGTTGACCTCGTCGTGGTGGACGACCTCCTCGCCGTCGATCGAGGAGTTGAGCAGCGGGTACTCCTCGAGCGCCTCGACCGTCGCGCGGGCGACGAAGGCGAGGTAGGTGAGCTTCACGCCGCGCCGCTCCATCGTCTCGCGCAGCTCGCGGCGCCGCGCAGCGACCCGCGAGAAGTCGGCCTCGACGATCGTCGTGCAGTGCGCCGCCGTGCGCCTGCTCTCGACCATGTGCCTCGCGATCGCTTTGCGCATCTCGGACATCGGCTCTCGGCGCTCGCTTGCCGCAGGGACACGGTCAGCGGGGTCAGACCCCAAGCGGGACTGGCCTTCGACCTGACCCTTTGGGGTCAGACCCCTAGGTGCCAGGTCGGGCTCCGGTCGGTATGGCGATTCGCTGTGCAGGGTCGGCTCCGCCGGCTCCGGCGGCGTCGATTCCAGGAAGGCGACGAGGTCGCGCTTGCGCACGCGCCCGCCGATCCCGGTGCCCTCGACCTTGCTCAGTTCGATCCCGTGCTCGGTCGCCATCCGCCGGACGACCGGTGAGTAGAAGTCGGAGCGGTCGATCTCGGTGTGCTCGCGCGCGGGCTCGGCGGGGCGGTCCTCCTCCGGATGCGCCTCGCCCGGCTTCGCGCCGGTGTCGATCTCGGCGATCGTCTCGCCGACGGGCACCGTGTCGCCGGGCTCGGCGACGATCTTGGCGAGCCGCCCGCTCGCCGGCGAAGGCACCTCGACGTCGATCTTGTCGGTCGTGATGTCGCAGACCATCTCGTCGGCCTCGACCCAGTCGCCGGGGCGCTTTCGCCACTCGACGATCGTGCCCTCGGCCACCGAGACGCCCATCTGGGGCATCAGGACGGCGACGCTGGTCTCAGTAGGCGAGGAGCTCACGGCACGCCTCCTTCATGTCTTCGAGCTGGGGCAGGACGGCCTGCTCGAGCGGCGGGCTGAACGGGATCGGCACGTCGTCGGCGGTAAGCCGCCGGACGGGCGCGTCGAGGTCCTCGAAGCAGCGCTCGGCGACGAGCGCCGAGACCTCGGCGCCGACGCCGCACGAGCGGGTCGCCTCGTGCGCGACGAGCACCTTGCCGGTCTTCCGGGCGCCGGCGACGATCGCGTCGGTGTCGAGCGGGCAGAGGCTGCGCAGGTCGATCACCTCGATCGACTCGCCCAGCTCGTCGGCCGCCCGCTCCGCGAGCCCGACCGCGGAGCCGTAGGCGATCACGGTGAGCTCCTCGCCCTCGCGGGCGATGCGCGCGCGGCCGATCTCGGTCGTGTGCTCGCCCTCGGGGACCTCGCCCTTCACGTGGCGGTAGAGGCCCTTGTGCTCGAGGAAGCAGACCGGGTTCGGATCCCGGATCGCGCTGGCGAGCAACCCCTTGGCGTCCTCGGCGGTCGCCGGCGCGACGACCTTCAGGCCCGGCGCCTGCAGGAACCAGGCCTCGGGGTTCTGCGAGTGGAACGGGCCGCCGGAGAAGCCGCCGCCGGAGGGCAGCCGCACCACCATCGGCACCGCCACGCCCTGGCGGTAATTGAGCTTCGCCGCCACGTTCACGAGCTGATCGAAGCCGCAGGAGATGAAGTCGGCGAACTGCATCTCGCAGACGGGCCGCAGCCCCTCGATCGCGGCGCCGACGGCGGCGCCGATGATCGCGTTCTCGGCGAGCGGCGCGTCGATCACGCGCCCCGAGCCGAACTCGTCGAGGAAGCCGTCGGTGACCTTGAACGCGCCGCCGAACCCGGCGACGTCCTCGCCGAGACAGAGCACGCTCTCGTCCCGGCGCATCTCCTCGCGGAGGCCGTCGGAGATCGCCTGCAGGTAGGTCATCTCCGCCATCTCACGCCACCTCCGCCAGCGCCCGGTCCTGCGACCAGTACGACCACGGCGCCCGCCCGTCGCCCAGCGGCTCCCAGGCCTCGGCGAAGACGCCCTCGGTCGCCACCGCGGGGTCGGGCATCGGCGAGTCGAGCGCCTTCGCGGCGCACTCGTCGACGTAGGCCTTGACCTCGGCGCGGAGCGCGTCGACGTCCTCCTCCGTGAACCCGTGCTCGCGGACGAGCCGGCGGGAGTAGAAGTCGATCGGGTCGCGGCGCGCCCACTCCTCGTGGACGCCCTCGGGGACGTAGCGCATGTCGTCGTGGGCGCCGTGCCCGTGCATGCGCATCGTGTGGCACTCGATCAGCGTCGGACCCTCGCCGGCGCGGGCGCGCTCGGCGGCGACGCGGGACGCCTCGAAGACCTCCTCGACGTCGTTGCCGTCGACCGCGACCCCGGGGAACCCGTAGGACTCCGCCCGGGCGACCGGGTCGACCGCGTACTCGAGCTCCGTCGGCGTCGAGTAGGCGAACCGGTTGTTCTCGAGCACGAAGACGACCGGGAGCCGGTGGATGCCGGCGAAGTTCATCGCCTCGTGCCACTGGCCGTTCGCGGTCGAGCCCTCGCCGAACCAGGTCATCGCCACGCGCGGCTCGCGGCGAACCTTGAACGCGAGCGCGAGCCCCGTCGCGACCAGCGCCATGTCGGGCAGCATCGAGACCATGCCGACGCTGCCGAGCGAGCGGTCGCCGAAGTGCATGTTGCCGTCCTTGCCGCCGGTCACCCCGCCGGCGCGGCCCATGTAGTTGGCGAGGTATCGGTCGGGGGTCACGCCCCGGACGAAGTGCGCGCCCAGGTCCCGGTGCAGGATGCAGGTGCGGTCGCGCGGCCCGAGCACGAACGACGACCCGACGGAGATCGCCTCCTGCCCGCACCCGTCGTAGAAGGAGCCGGGCACCTTGCCCTGCTTGTAGAGCGTCAGCCCCCGCTCCTCGGAGAGCCGCATCATCAGCATGTGACGCAGCAGGCACTCCCTGTCGGCGCGCGTCAGGTGCTCGCTCACGCGCACACCGCGGCCGTTGCCGTTCGGCTTCATCTCTCTCCGCCCTTCGTGTCTGGCCGCCCTTCGGGATCGCCTCCGGGCCGGCCGCCTTGCCGCCGCCTCGGGATCACCTCGGCGGCGCCTACGGACGATGGGATCGGGGGGATTCCCCCCTTTCTCCCTATGTCAGCGGCGAGTGCTGATCGCCACTAGTAGAAAAGATACCGCGAACGGCGGCCCGGCAAACGCAGGAGCTCGATCTCCGTCCGCCTACCGCTCGGCGCGCTTCTTGACTGCGTTCAGGATCCGCCGGGTGACCAGCACGTGGCCCCGCGTGCCGATCACCATCCCGCGGTAGGCGCGGCCCTTGGCGCCGGGGAACTCCGCCCGGGTCTCGGCGCGCAGGCGGACGCCGGCGTCGGTCTTCTCGATCCGGAAGATCAGCGCGTAGCGCGAGAAGCGGTGCTGGCCGAGCAGGGCGAGGACCGCCGGGGGGACGGCGCGGGCGACGACGAACCCGGGCAGCGTCGAGCCGATCCGGCCGACCTCGCCCTTGCGGCCGCGGTGCTCGACGCCGAGCACCGCCCCGGCCCGCCCCGCGAGCCCGGTGTCGAAGACGTCCGGCAGGGTGGCGAGCAGCGCGTCCCAGGTCTGCCGCTCGGTCGCCTGGATCCCGATCACGTGCTCGTCGACGAACGGCAGGTCCTGGATCGGGGTGTCGATCACCGGGGGCATCGCGCCGCTAGCCCCGGTTCGCACCGGCGCGCAGAAGCGCGGGCACCTGCTCCAGCGGCCTCGGGGTGTCGAGCAGGACGACGCCCAGGTGGCGGCCGCCGATCCTCTGCGTGGTCACGTAACAGCGGCCGGCGGCGTCGGTGTAACCGGTCTTCACGCCGGTGATCCCGGGCGTGCCGTTGCGGATGAACGGGTTGTTGTTGTAGAGGTCGAGGGCGCCGCCCTTGATCGGGAACGGGAAGTGGGCGGAGTCGGTGCCCATGATCTCCGCGATCCGCGGCTGGTCGAGGTCGGCGCGGGCGAGCGCGGCCAGGTCGCGCGGGCAGGAGTAGTTGCCCTCGTCCTGGAGGCCGTGCGGGCTCGTGAAGCGGGAGCAGTGCAGGCCGTAGCGGGCGCGCGCCTGGTTCATCTTCTCGACGAAGGCGTCGACGCTGCCGGCGTCGTGCTGGGCGAGCGCGATCGCGGCGTCGTTGCCGGAGACGAGGATCAGGCCCTTGAGCAGGCTCTCGAGCTCGACCTCCTTGCCCTTCGGCAGCACGCCCATCCCCGAGCCCTCGTATGCGAGCGCCTCGGGGGTGATCGCGACGTCCTCGCCCGGCCCGTGGCCCTTCGCGATCAGCAGGGCGGTGATCATCTTGGTGAGGCTCGCGATCGGCAGCCGCCGGTCCGCGTCCTTCTCCCAGAGGACCGCGCCGGTGTCGACGTCGAAGAGGATCCCGGCGGCCGGCGCGCTCCGCCTCTTGAAGTCGACCTCGACCGGGAGCTCGGCCGGCGCCGGCTTCAGCACGTACGGCGAGGCCTCGGCCGCGTTGGTGCTGGAGGGCGGGAACTTGGCGGGACCCGGCTCCGCGGCGGTCGCGACGCCGGCGGTGCGGACGCGGTCGTCGCCGCCGAGCAGCCCGGTCCCGGCGGCGAGGCCGGCGATCACGGCCGCCAGCCCGATGAGGAGTAGGAGGGCCCGCCTGACCATGCGGAGAAGTTAACCCCGCGACCGGGCGTTCAGAGCGCCAGCGAGAGCGGCTCGGAGAGCAGCTCCGAGACCCGCCGCAGGAACTCGGCGCCGTCCGCGCCGTAGAGGATGCGGTGGTCGCACGCGAGGGTGACGCCCATCTTGTCCACGGCGACGACTTCGCCCGAGTCGCCGAAGGCCGGCACGCGCTCGAGCGCGCCGATCGCGAGGATCCCGGCCTGCGGCGGGTTGATCACCGCGTGGAAGTTCGTGACCCCGTACATGCCGAGGTTGGAGACCGTGAAGGTCCCGCCCGAGAGCTCCGGCGGCGTGATCGTCCCCTCGCGCACGCGGCCGGCGAGCGAGCGCGTCTCCTCGCTGATCTGGCGGAGGCCCTTGCGGTCGGCGTCGAAGACCGTGGGGACCACGAGCGCGTCCCGGGCGGCGACGGCGACGCCGACGTTCACCCGCGAGTAGAGCTCGATGCGACCGTCGCGATAGGCGCCGTTCGCGCGCGGGAACTCGCGCAGCGCCAGCGCGCAGGCCTTGACGACCATGTCGTTGAAGGTCGGCACCCGCTCGCCCTCGGCCGCGATCTCCTTGAGGCGGGTGCGCGCCTCGACCGCCTTGGTCATGTCGACCTCGGCCTGGAGGTAGAAGTGCGGCGCGGTCGCCTTCGACTCCGCCATCCGCCGTGCGACCGTCGACTGGAGCTTCGAGAGCTCGACGACCTCGACCTCGCCCTTCGCGGTCTCCGGCCGCTCGCGCGCACCGGCGGTGGGCTGCGCGACCGCGGCGGCGGGGACAGCGCCGCCGGCTCCCGCGGCGGCCTTCTCGACGTCCGCCTTCACGATCCGCCCGCCGGGTCCCGAGCCCGAAAGCGAGCCGATGTCGATGCCCTTCTCCTTCGCGATCCGCCGGGCGATCGGCGAAGCCTTCACGCGCCCGTCCGCGGCCGCCGGGGGGGCCGCCTCCGCGGCGGCCTCCTTCGGGGGCTCGGCGGTCTCCTCCGCGGGCTCGGCGGCCTCCTCCGCGGGCCCGGCGGCCTCCGGCTCGGCCTGCTCCTCCTTGGCGGGGGCGGACGCCCCGTTCCCGCTCGGCGCCTCGCCCGCCTCGCCGACGCGCGCGATCACCTCGCCGATCGGCAGGGTGTCCCCTTCGCCGGCGATCGTCTCGATCAGCGTCCCGGCGGTATCGGATTCGTAGACCATGTTCGCCTTGTCGGTCTCGATCTCGACGAGCTCCTCGCCGACCGCGACCTCGTCGCCCACCGACTTCATCCACTTCAGGATCGTGCCCTCCTCCATGGAGTCCGACAGCCGCGGCATGACGATGTCGGTCGCCATCTAGAGCGAGCCCTCCAGCGTCGCGAGGGCGGCCTGCACGACGTGCTCGGGGTGAGGGATCGCCGACTGCTCGAGCCGCTTCGCGTACGGCATCGGGACGTCGGCGCCGGTGACGCGCTGGATCGGCGCGTCCAGGTGGTCGAAGGCCTGCTCCTGGATCAGCGCGGCGAGGTTGGCGCCAACGCCGCCGTGGGGCCAGCCCTCCTCGACGATCACGCAACGGTTCGTCTTGCGAACTGACTCGAGGATCGTGTCGAGGTCGAGCGGGCGCAGCGTCCTGGGGTCGATCACCTCGGCCGTGGCGCCGTGCTCGGACTCGAGCTCCTGCGCCGCCTTCTCGGCCGCCTGCACCATCCGCAGGATCCCGACGATGGTCACGTCCGAACCCTCGCGGCGGATGTCGGCGTGGCCGAACTCGAGCACGTGGTCGTCGTCCTCGGGGACCTCGCCGCGCGCGCCGTAGAGCGACTCGTGCTCGATGAAGATCACCGGGTTGTCGTCGCGGATCGCGGCCTTCAAGAGGCCCTTGCCGTCGGCCGGCGTCGACGGGCAGGCGACGAGCAGCCCCGGGATCTGCAGATACATCGCCTCGAAGCTGTGCGAGTGGGTGGGGCCGAGCTGGTGCCCGCCGCCCCCTGGCATCCGCACGACGAGCGGCACCCGCACCTGCGCGTTGAACATGTAGGGGATCGCGGCCGCGTGGTTCACGATCTGGTCCATCGCCAGGAGCGCGAAGTTGACCGTCATGATCTCGACGATCGGGCGCAGGCCGGCCATCGCCGCGCCCACGCCGGTGCCGACCATCGAGTTCTCGGAGATCGGCGTGTCGCGGACCCGCTTCTCGCCGAACTCGTCGAGCAGGCCCTCGCTGACCTTGAAAGCGCCCTGGAAGACGCCGACGTCCTCGCCCATCAGGAACACGTTCTCGTCGCGGCGCATCTCCTCCGCCATCGCGTCGCGCAGCGCCTCTCGCATCCGCTGAGTCGCCATCAGCGGTCCACTAGCCGGCCTCGGCGACGTCCTCGTCGCGGTCCTCGAGCGCCTCCGAGGCCGCGACGTCCGCCTCGTCCGGGCCCTCGTCGGACCCGGTCCCGTCCTCGCTCGGCTCCTGCCGGCCGCGCTGCTGGCCGCCGTAGGCGGCGCCCGCCTCGGCGAGCTCGCGGATCTGCCCCTGCCTGCCGACCTCGTGCTCGAGCTCGCCCGGGTGCGGCTCGGGGGTCCGCTCGTCGACCGCGTACCAGCCGGGCACGTTGTCGGAGATGACGTAGAGGTTGTCGTAGAGCGATTCGAGCGCAGGCTCGGGCGAGTTGTCCGCGAACTCGACCGCGCCCATGATCCGCTCCTCGACCCGCTCGCGCATCTTCTCGACCTCGTCCTCGCTGATCGCTTTCTCGGCGAGCAGCCGGTCGCGGAAGGTCGTGATCGGGTCCTTGGCCCGCCACTCCTCGACCTCCTCCTTCTCGCGGTAGACCTCGGGGTCGGCGGCGGAGTGGCCGCGGTAGCGGTAGGTGAAGGCCTCGATCAGCGTCGGCCGGCGCTCCGCGCGGGCGATCTCCAGGTGCTCGGAGACGCGCTCGCGCACGGCGAGCACGTCCATGCCGTCGACGCGCACGCCGGGCACGCCGAGCCCCTCGGCCTTGCGCGAGAGGTCGGTGACCGCGGAATGGCGCTCGATCGAGGTGCCCATCCCGTAGAGGTTGTTCTCGACCAGGAAGACCACCGGGAGCTTCCAAAGCGCCGCGATGTTGATCGTCTCGCCGAAGTTGCCGGTGTTCGAGGCGCCGTCCCCGAACATGCAGACCGTGACCTCCTCCGTGCCGCGGTAGTCGGAGGAGAGCGCGAGCCCGGCGGCGAGCGGGAGGTTGCCGCCGACGATCCCGTAGCCGCCCATGAAGCGGCGCTTGCCGTCGAAGACGTGCATCGAGCCGCCGCGGCCGCTGCTGGTGCCGTCGACGCGTCCGAAGATCTCCGCCATCACGTTCTTCGGGTCGGTGCCGCGCGCGATCGCGTGCCCGTGGGTCCGGTAGGTCCCGATCAGGTAATCCTCGTCGCGCATGACCGAGGTGGTGCCGACGATCGTCGCCTCCTCCCCGATCGCGAGGTGGAGGAACCCTCCGGCCTTCGCCTTCTGGTACTGGCGGCCCGCCTCCTCCTCGAAGCGCCGGATCGTCGCCATCCGCTCGAGCAGTTCGCGGGCGAGATCCGCGTCGGGGAGCGGGAGCGGCTCGCCGGAGCCGCCGTTCGCGGCTGTCGCGGCCTTTTTGGTCTGCTCCTTCGCCACCCATCCTGACCATACCGAGCCGGACGCGCGCGGCCGCGTCCGGTAGCTTCGGCGAGAAGATGGCCGCGCGGAGCGGAGCCCGCCTGATGGCGATCGCAGTCGCGTTCGCGATCGCGCCCGCCACCCTCGTGTTCGCCGCGCCGCCCGCGGGCGCGGTGACGCTCGCGGCGCGCGGCGGGGTCGCGGTCGAGCTCGACGCCACGACCGGGCGGATCGCGATCCGCGGCGTGGGAGGCGGCACCCTTCGCGAGGCTCCGGGCACGGGCGGGGAAAGCGGGCGCGTCGGGTTCTTCGCGGACGGCGAATGGCACCGGGCGGCGGAGCTCGTCTCCCACGCCGGCTCGACAGCGACCCTCGCCACCGACGATTCCGCCGGGCGGGCGATCGAGGTCCATGCCCGCGTCAGGCGTGACGGCTCCGTCGAGCTCGCGGCCGCGGCGAGCGGCGGGGCGGGGACCGCCGTGGAGCGCATGGACGTCGGCTTCGTAGCCGACCCGCGGGAGCGCTATCTGGGCTTCGGTGAGCGCTCGAACGCGGTCGATCAGCGCGGGCACACGATCGAGAACCACGTCACCGAGGGCCCGTACCAACCCGGCGAGTACGACCTCGTCGACGGCAGCATCCCGGACTGGGCGCAGACCCGATCCGACAGCGCCACGTACTTCCCGATGCCCTGGCTGCTCTCGACCCGCGGGTTCGGGCTGCTCGCCGAGAACCGGGCGACGAGCCGTTTCCGGCTGGGCACCGTCCGCGAGGACGAGTGGAGCGTCGAAGCCGACGCGGCCTCGTTGCGCCTGGTCGTGCTGCCGGGGCCCGAGCCGTCCGACCTGGTCGGGCAGCTGACGGAGCGGACCGGCCGCCAGCCCCCGCCGGCCGCCCCGTGGGTGCTCGGGCCGTGGTTCCAGACCGGTCACCAGAACGAGGCACCGGGCGAGCGGGAGTACGTCGAGATCCTGCGTGCCGCGGACGCTCCCGTCTCCGTCGCCGAGACCCACATGCGCTACATGCCGTGCGGCTCCGACCAGGGCCTCGAGGCCTCCGAGCGGGCGCGTACCCGCGCCTTCCACAGTCGGGGCCTGGCCGCGATCACCTACACCCGCGAGGCGATCTGCCGCTCCTACGCCGGGGCGTTCGACCCCGCGGCGGCGAGTGGCGCCTTCATCAGGCGCCCGGACGGAAGCCCCTACCTGTTCGACTCGTTCGTCGGCGGCGGCGTCCAGGAGATCGGGATGCTCGACTTCTCGAACCCGGCCGCGACCGAGGCCTACGCCTCGATCCTCGACCGCGCGGTCGCCAACGGGTACGACGGGTGGATGGAGGACTACGGCGAGTACGTGCCGCCCGACGCGACCGCCGCGAACGGGATGAGGGGCATCGCCCTCCACAACTTCTATCCGGTGCTTTACCACTCGGCCGCGTACGACTACCGCCAGGCGCAGGAGCGCCCGCTCGTCGCCTTCATCCGCTCCGGCTGGACCGGCGTGCATCCGAGTGCCGAGATCGTCTGGGGCGGCGACCCGACCACCGGCTTCGGGTTCGACGGCCTCGCGTCATCGGTGAACCAGGCGCTGACGATGGGGCTCTCAGGGATCTCGCTGTGGGCATCGGACATCGGCGGGTTCTTCACCCTCTCCGAGCAGCGGTTGACGCCCGAGCTCCTGGCCCGCTGGATCGAGTTCGGAGCCGTCTCGGGAGTGATGCGGACGAAGGCGGAGGGGATCGGCGCGGCCATGGCGGATCGCCCGCAGATCTGGCAGGAGCCGACCCTGCCGATCTGGCGGCGCTACGCGAAGCTCCGCACCCAGCTCTACCCGTACCTGGTCGCCGCCGATCGCGCCTACCGCCGCAGCGGGCTGCCCCTGATGCGCCACCTCTCGCTCGCCTTCCCCGAGGACCGCCGGGCCGTCGCCACCGACGACGAGTTCATGTTCGGCGACGACCTGCTGGCGGCGCCGGTGGTCGAGGACGGCGCCCGCGAGCGCCGCGTCTACCTGCCGGGCGGTCGCTGGGTGGACCTCTGGCGCTCGGCGGCGTTCCGCCGGTCCGACGGCTCGATCCGGCTCGGCGAGGCGAAGCTGCTCTCCGGTGAGAGCCGGCGAACCGTGCCCGCGCCGCTCGACGAGCTGCCGCTGCTCGCCCGCGCGGGAACGATCCTGCCGCTGCTCGCCGCCGACGTCGACACCCTGGCCGGGTACGGCGAGGGCAAGGGCCTGGTCCATCTCGGCGACCGCCGCCACCGGCTCGACCTGCTCGCCTTCCCGCGGGGGCGCTCGAGCGCTCGCTTCGACCGCCACGGCAGGGTCCGCTCGCGCGAGGGCACGCGCGCCTGGACGCTCTCCTTCGAGGACGAGAGCCGGCGCCGGATCGAGCTACAGGCGGCGCTGGGCTCGCTCCGCGACCCGTTCGTCCCGCGCCGGGTCGAGCTGGACGGGCGCCGCCTCGACCGCGGCAGGTGGCGCTACGACCGGAAATCGGGCGTCCTCGAGGCCGACTTCGCCGGCCGCTCGGGCCGGCTCGCCGTCAGCGGCTAGGGCCGGGCCAGCCGCGGCGCCGCCAGCACGGCCGGCGCGAACTGCGCCTCGACCGCGGAGTGATCGCTCAGCCCGCTCTCGCGCCAGGCGTGGTGGTAGTCGCAGGCGACGCCGCCGAGGCCGGCGGACGCGAAGACGTGATCGAACCGCCGCCCGACCGAGCCGCGCCGCGTCCTGCGCTCCCAGGTCGTCTCCCGCGGCCCGTACCCGTGGAGCTTGCGGTAGAGGTCGGCGAGGTCCCATTCCGCGAGGCCGGTCAGCACGGAGCGCTCGGCCGCGTCCCAGCGCTCGGCATGTCGCGGGTGGTCGGCGGCGAAGGTCTCGACCTCACCGCCCGGCCACTCGGCCTTCGGCGCGTTCAGGTCCCCGCAGAGCACCCGGTGGCGGTCGCACGGGCGGGCGAGGCGCTCGTGGATCGCCTCGAAGGTCGCGACCTTCAAGAGGCCGTAGGTGGAGCCGTTGGGGACGTGGGCGTTGTGGACCTCGATCTGGCCCCAGGGCGAGTCGATCACGACCGACAGGACGCGCTCGGGCTGCGGCGCGGGAATCGCCGGCAGGGTCACGAGCGGCCAGCGGGAGGCGACGAAGGTCTGCTTGGGGCGACCGGTCAGGAGCTCGCTCGAGTCGGCCCAGTGCTCGAGCCCGTCCTCGCGAAGGTGGTGCGACCAGTGCGTGCGCCGCTCCTCCGTCACCTCCTGGAGGGCGACGATGTCGGGCTCGTGTCGCGAGACCGCTTCGGCCTGCGCCGGCATCTTCAGGCGGTGGCCCGCGACGTTCCAGGAGACGAGCTTGAGCCGCGCCGCCACCGCGCGGTCAGCCCGCGGCTGCCGCGACCGCGTCCTCGATCCGGTCGTCGCCCCAGAAGACCTCGCCGCGGACGACGAGCGTCGGCACGCCGAAGACGCCGGCGTCGCCCGCCTCGTCGGTCGCCTCGCGCAGCTTGGCCTTGACCGAGTCGCGGCTCGCCGCCTGCTCGACCGCCCGGGGGTGGAGCTCGCAGGCCGCGGCGGCGATCATCACGTTCTCCGGGTCGGTGAGGTCGCGGCCCCCGGCGAAGGCCTGGCGGAAGGCGGCGCTCGCGAACGAGACCGCCTTGCCGATCTCCTTGGCGAAGGTCGCGACGCGCATCGCGTAGAGCGTGTTGCCGGGGAACGGCTCGGGCCACGCGATCGGCGGCAGGCCGTAGGCCGAGGCCCTGCGCTCGACCTCGCGGAGGCCCTCCTCGCGCCCGGGCCCGTTCGCCCACGAGTCGCGATCGAAGCGCCCGAAGAGCCCGCCGAGCAGGATCGGCTGCCAGATCGGCGGCAGCCCGGTCGCCTCGACGAAGAGGCCGTTCACCCGCTCGGCCGCGAGGTACGCGTACGGGGAGCCGAGGTCGTAGTAGAAGACCGGGTGGTCGACCATCTGCTCGGTCATCGCCGGCGCCTCAGTCGTCGTACGGCGCGTAGCGGTGGTGCAGCATCAGGTCGTTGCCGTCGGGGTCGGTGAAGAGCGCCATGTGGCAGACGCCGGTGTCGAAGATGTCGCCGGAAAACTCGACGCCCTTGGCCTCGAGCTCGGCCTTCGCCGCCGCGACGTCGTCGACATGAAGCGCCAGGTGCGCGTTCTTCTGCGGGGTGAACTCGAACCCCATTCGCGCGGGCTCCCAGATCGAGAAGCAGGTGTCGCCGAGCCAGAACTCGCTGTCGCCGTGCTCGTCCGGCCGCAACCCGAGTGTCTCCACGTAGAACCTCCGCGAGCGCTCGGGGTCCTGGGACGGGATCCCGATGAAGTCGAGCGTGCTGATCATCGTCTACCTCCTTGTGGCATCGGCGTCGCCGGCCGGCCGAACGCCGTGAGGCGACGAGTCGTCGTCGAAGTCGCGGGCGGCGCTGACATCGGTGCCCCCGCCGCTGCGTAAGTCGCGCACGCCGAGCAGCGGGTTACTGATGGATCGCCCAGCCGTCTACGGCCCGGCTGGCGTCGAGGATCGCTTCGGAGATCGTCGGGTGGGCGTGGATGATGCGGGCCAGCTCCTGGTAGCCGCCCTCGAGCGCGATCGTGTCGACGAGCTCGGCGATCATGTCGCAGGCCCTGTTGCCGACGACGTGGGCGCCGACGATCTCCCCGTACTCGGCGTCGGCGATCAGCTTGACCATGCCCTGGCGGTCGTCGTACACCGCCGCGGCGCCGACGCCGCCGAGGTTGAACTTGCCGACCTTGATCTCGCGCCCCGACTCCTTAGCCTCCGCCTCGGTCATGCCGACGCTCGCCACCTGCGGCTGGCAGAAGGTCGCGCCGGGGACGAGCTCGACGTCGACCGGGTGGGTGTCGGCGCCGGCGATCCGCTCGACCGCGACCACGCCCTCCTCCTGGGCCTTGTGGGCGAGCGCGGCGCCGCGGACCAGGTCGCCGATCGCGTAGACCGTCTCGTTCGAGGTCCGCTGCCACTCGTCGATCTCGATCTTGCCGGTCTTCTCGTCGGTCTTGACCCCGGCCGCGTCGAGGCCGAGCGCCTCGGTGTCGGGACCGCGGCCGCCGGCGATCACGAGGTAGTCGACCTCGGCCGTCTCGTCGCCATAGGTGACCTTCACGGAGTCCTTGCCGGCATCGACGCTCTCGACCTTGGTGCCGGTCGCGACCGTGATGTTCTGCTTCTTGAAGGCGCGGGCGACGAGCTTGGCGCTGTCGGCGTCCTCGGCGGGGAGGATCTGGTCGAGCATCTCGATCAGGAGCACCTCGGTCCCGAGCCGGCCGTAGCCGGAGGCGATCTCGGCGCCCGAGGCGCCGGCGCCGACCACCGCGAGCCGCTGCGGCAGCTCGCCGAGCGACCACGCGCCCCAGGTGTCGAGCACGCGCCCACCGAACTCGACGCCGGGGATCGGCAGCGCGACCGAACCGGTGGCGAGGACCACCGCCTTGGTCTCGTAGGTCGTCTCGCCGACCTTGACGTCGGCGGCCTCGGTCAGCGCGCCCTCGCCCTCGATGTAGGTGACCTTGTTTTTGTCGAAGAGCATCTTGACCCCGCCGGTGAGGGTCTTGCGGACCTTCTCGCGGCGGTCCTGGACGCCCTGCCAGTTGATCGACACCCCTTCGACGTCGATGCCGAGGTCGGAGGAGTGGTTGGCCGCCTCGTCGTAGATCTCGGCGGTGTGCAGGACGGTCTTCGCCGGGATGCACGCGTAATTGAGGCAGCGGCCACCGACGACGTCCTTCTCCACGCAGGCCGTCTTCAGGCCGAGCTGGGCGGCACGGATCGCGGCGTGATATCCGCCGGGGCCCGACCCGACGACGATCACGTCAAAGGAATCAGCCATGCGGCGACTCTACCCAAGTGCCCGCGGCGTCACTCGCGCGGGAGGCGGGTCGGCATCTGGATGCGCGCCCAGGCCTTGATCATGAACCAGAACAGGACGCCGGCGGCGGCGAGCAGAGCAAGGTTGCCGATGACCTGCTCGAACTTCACCGCCTGGAGCAGCCCGAGCGAGGTCGCGAGGATGAGGATGACGAGCAGGGCCTGGAAGCCGAGCACGGCCCAGTAGCGGGCGCGCCACAGTCCGTAGGCCATCATCCCGAGCAGCGCCGCCGGCGCGAGGACCGCGGTCACCGGCGGCCGCTCCCCGTCGACCTCCGCCCCGAGGGCGTAGGCGACCAGGACCGAGACCGCGATCACGGCCGAGATCACCGCCCCGACCGTGACCACGGTCGGGCGCTCGCCCTCCCTCAGCGGCTCGAGGGCCTCGCGCGCCTCGCGGTCCTTGCGCTGGGAGGCCGTCTCGGTCCGCAACGCCGGCTCGGCGCCCTCGGAATCGGCGCCGTTGCTGGACGTCGTCGACGCGATCGTCTCCTCGGCGAGCTCCGCGGCGCTCTTGCGCTCGGCGGTGCGCGTCTTGCGCTTCTGCCGCGCGGCTCGCTTTCGCTCTCGGCTGCCCATCGCTCAGCGCCGATTCTCCCGATCCGCCGCCGCGAGCGCGTCGCTGATCCGCCTCGCGACGGCCTCGGGGTCCGCCGCGTCGCGGATCGCGCGGACGACGACCGCGCGCCGAGCTCCGGCGGCGGCCACCGGGCCGGCGGTCTCGGCGTCGATCCCGCCGATCGCGAACCAGGGGATCGTCGCCTCGCGCGCGGCGAACTCGACCAGCGCCAGTCCGGTCGCCGGGCGGCCCTCCTTCGTCGGCGTCTCCCAGACCGGGCCGACGCTCAGCTGGTCGGGCCGGGCGTCGCCCTCGGCCGCGCAGGCGGCCACGATCTCCGCCTCGGAGTGGGAGGAGAGGCCGACGAGCGCGTCCGGGCCCGCGAGCCGGCGCGCTTCCGCGACCGCCATGTCGTCCTGGCCGACGTGCACCCCGTCGGCGCCGCAGGCGGCGACGAGGTCGGGGCGGTCGTTCAGGATGAAGAGCGCCCCGCCCCGGTCCGCGGCCGCGCGGAAGGGGCGCGCCGCGGCGATCAGCTCCTCGTCGCCGAGGTCCTTCTCGCGCAGCTGCACGATCCCGGCGCCGCCGGCGATCGCGGCGTCGAGCAGGCGGGCCGGATCGCGGCCCCCGGGCCGCGCCTCGCAGACGAAGTAGAGGTGCGTTGCGGCGACGCGACCGGCCCGGGAAAGCTGCACGAGCGCAATCTAGGCCTCTACGATGAACCGGACAGCGGGAGCCCCGAGTCGGACGGGCTGAGAGGGCGGCTAAAGGCCGCCGACCGCCAGAACCTGATCCGGGTAATGCCGGCGCAGGGAGGAGGTTCGTGCCGCACAGACGAGACAACGGCAGCGAAGGACGCGAGACCTACGACGCGGTGGTGATCGGCGCCGGCGTCGTCGGGCTCGCCTGCGCCTGGCGGGCCGCCTCACGCGGGCTGCGGGTCTGCGTGCTCGAACGCGACCGGCCGGGGGCGGGCGCCTCGGGCGTCGCCGCCGGGATGCTCGCCCCGGTCGGGGAGGTGTCGTGGGGGGAGGAGCGGCTCCTGCGCGCCAACCTCGCCTCCGCGGCCGCCTGGCCCGCGTTCGCCGGCGAGCTCGGCGAGGCCTCGGGACGCGAGGTCGGCTATCGCGCCCGCGGCGCCCTCCACGTCGCGCTCGACCGCGACGAGGCCGAGGAGCTCCGCCGCCGCCACGAGCTCCAGGTCTCCCTGGGCCTCGAGGCCGAGTGGCTGCGGCCGACGGCGTGCCGGCGGCTCGAGCCGGGGCTGGCGACGTCCATCGCCGGCGGGATCCACGCGCCCGATGAGGCCGAGGCCGACCCGCGCGTCGTCGTCGCCGCGCTCTCCGAGGCGTTTGCGCGCGCCGGCGGGATGCTGATCGCGGGCGACGAGCCCGTCGAGGCGCTGCTCGCCGGCGGGCGGATCGCGGGCGTCCGCACCCGCGGCGGCCGCGCCATGCGCGCGGAGCAGGTCGTGCTCGCCACCGGCGCCTGGGCGGGCGAGACGGGATGGCTCCCGGTCGAGGCGCGGCCCCCGGTGCGCCCGGTGAAGGGGCAGATCCTCGTCCTGCGCGGCGAGCAGCCCGCCTGCGAGCGCATCGTCGCGTCGCGCCGGGTCTACCTCGTGCCGCGTGCCGACGGCCGCCTGGTGGTCGGCGCCACCGTGGAGGAGCGCGGCTTCGAGACCGCGGTCACCGCCGGCGGCGTCCACGAGCTCCTGCGCGAGGCCTACCGGCTGCTGCCCGAGGTGGCCGAGCTCGAGATCGCCGAGATGACGGCTGGGCTGCGGCCGGGGTCGCCGGACAACGCGCCGCTGGTCGGCGCCGGACGGCTCGAGGGGCTCCTGCTCGCGACGGGCCACTACCGGAACGGCGTCCTGCTCGCACCGCTCACCGCCGACGCGGTCGCCGCGCTCCTCACCGGCGACGACGCGCCGGAGGCCGCCGCCGGCCTGGCGCCGGCGCGGTTCCGCCACGAGGGGGTGCCGGCGTGACGATCGAGCTGAACGGCGAGCCGACCGAGCTCGCGGAGGGATCGAGCGTCGCCGCCGCCGTCGAGCTCGCCGGCGTGGAGCACGAGCTTCGCGGCGTCGCGGTCGCGGTCGACGGCGAGATCGTCCCGCGCGCGAAGTGGGACCGCACGCCTCTGCGCGAGGGCCAGGCGGTCGAAGTCGTGCGCGCGATCGGCGGCGGCGAGCGCACCGCCGCGGAGGAGGTCGGGTCGGCGCCCGAGCCCTTCGAGCTCGGCGGGCGGACCTGGGGCTCGCGGCTGATCGTCGGCACCGGCGGCTTCCGCTCGCTGGAGAGCATGGAGCTGGCGCTGCGAGCGTCGGGTACGGAGATGGTGACCGTGGCGCTGCGGCGGGTCGACCCGCTCGCCCAGGGCTCGGTCCTCGAGGTGATCGACCGGCTGGGCCTGTTCTGCCTCCCGAACACCGCGGGCTGCTACACGGCGCGCGACGCGATCCGGACCGCGCGCCTCGCCCGCGAGGCGTTCGAGACCGATTGGGTGAAGCTCGAGGTGATCGGCGACGACCGCACGCTCTTCCCCGACGCGGTCGAGCTCGTCGCCGCGGCGGAGTCGCTCGTCGACGAGGGGTTCACGGTCCTCCCCTACACGAACGACGACCCGATCCTCGCCCGCCGGCTCGAGGACGTCGGCTGCGTGGCGGTGATGCCGCTCGGCTCCCCGATCGGCTCCGGGTCCGGCATCCGCAACCCCTACAACGTCCGGATCATCGTCGAGCGCGCGACCGTCCCGGTGATCCTCGACGCCGGAATCGGCACCGCGTCGGACGCGGCGCTCGCGATGGAGCTCGGCTGCGACGGCGTCCTGCTCGCGAGCTCGGTCTCGCGCGCCGAGGATCCCGAGCGCATGGCGGCGGCGATGCGCAAGGCGGTCGAGGCGGGCTACGAGGCCCGCCGCGCCGGGCGAATCCCGCGCCGCCTGCACGCCGAGGCCTCGACCCCCGACGAGGGCGCGCCGGAGCTGGGATAGCCGATCGCCGGGTTGCAGTCACAATTGGGCCGCCCCCGTAGCTCAGTGGCTAGAGCGGCGGACTTTTAATCCGCGCGACGCCGGTTCGATTCCGGCCGGGGGTACTGGCGCATCGTTGCGCCGCCCCGGTCTAACCTCGTCGCGATTCCTTGAGAGGAGGGGGATGACGATGGGCGCAATGCTGGTTCGCTCGCTCTGGGCGGCCGCCGCATGCGCCGCCATCGCGGCGGCGCCCGCGATCGCGAGTGGCGGCGGCGGAGGAGACGGCCCGAAGGGCCCCGAGATCCAGTCGATCTCGTACTCGCAGGCCGAGAGCGGCGCGACGCTGATCGAGGCCGGCGTCAAGCGCGCGAAAAGGGTGAAGGTGGCCGTCGGCCAGGGCGAGCACCGCAACCGCTATGCGCTGGATCGCGGTACCCGCGAGGCGGGGGTCATCTTCTGGAGCGTCGAGGTCCCGGATCGCGAGGACCGCTGTGCCGTGGTCGTCCTGACGGCGAAGAACCGCCACGGGTTCGACGACCGCAGGACGCGCGTGTGCACGTTCGGCGAGTCGGAGCCCGAGGACGAGAGCCCGCTCCCGATTCCCTGACGCTGTGTGACGCCGGTCACCCTCCGGCGGCGGTCGCGCTGATACGAGAAAGGTCGAAGGGCGCACCCATGGGTGCGGGGGGCACCCGAAGGGCAGCGAAGACCGAAGATTGTCGCCAGGCGACGAGGACCGGGACGGTCATGAAGAAGAAGAGGGGTCGCGCGGGCGAACGCTCGCGGTCGTCGCGCTGGTCGCCGCCGCCGCGCTGATCGGCTACGTCCTGCTGTTCGGCGGCGACGAGTACGAGGTCACCGCCAACTTCGAGAACGCGAGCCAGCTGGTGGAGGGGGCCGAGGTCGCCCTCGCCGGGAAACCCGTCGGGTCGGTCAAGTCGGTCGAGCTCGCGCCCGACAACACCGCGCTCGTCACCTTCGCGGTGGATGAGGATCTCGCGCCGCTTCCGCAGGGGACGCAGGCGCGCGTGAACCCCCCGTCGCTCTCGTCGGTCGCCGGCAACCAGGTGGAGCTGACGCTGCCGCCCGAGTCGAGCGAGAAGGACCCGATCGACGACGGCGGCCGGATCGAGCAGGTCGACACGATCGCGAACGTCGACATCGACGAGGTCTTCAACACCCTCGACGACCGGACCGTCCGCAACCTGAAGAAGGTGATCAAGGGCTTCGAGATCTCCTACGACGGGGTCGGCGAGCAGGCCAACA